>CAYPGI010000097.1:0-3669 GCA_964410275.1 uncultured Muribaculaceae bacterium
TTGTCTATTTATTATAGACTTTTTTCTTCATTTGTCAAGGTTAGTAGTAAGCATACTTCTAATCATTTCTTTTATTTGATTTAAAGTATAAGACTTTTTATGACTTGGTATGTAGTACCTTTTACTGTTTAGGTTATCACAAGCATAATGATAAATGATTAAATTGATGTCTGGTATTTCATAAATGATTGGTTTAATAGTCTTAATATTAGTTTTCTTTATTTCTAATATTGCTCCATCAGTTATTTTGATAGTAGGCGGTCTTTCACCTACGAAGTTCAAAAACTCCTTATCTGCTTTCAAATGTCTTATTGTTTTAAATTCCAACATAAAAATAGATTGCTCCTTTCTTTAGGCAACAATCTATTTCTAACTGTTTTCTATAATTTGAATGCCACTCCCTTATAATCATTATGATTACGAGGGGGTAGCAACTTCCTCATATCTGGTGGAGAATGAGGGACTCGAACCCTTGACCCTCTGCGTGCAAGGCAGATGCTCTAGCCAACTGAGCTAATTCCCCAAAAGAAGTCATTAATAAATAATGACTAATACATTGTAACATTAAAAATTGAAATATGTCAACCATTTTGGTCAAAAATTAGTAAAACACTATTATTTGTCTAACAATATTCTTTCTAATTCCTCACATTTTGTTTTATCCATAGCTTCAACACCTTTTAAGGGATAAGTTATATTTAATTTATCATATTTACTTATAGCCATAGTATGATATGGTAATAATTCTATTTTTTCCACATTATTAATTTTTTTTATAAATTCTTTAAGTTGTAATATATATTCAACATTATCATTTATTCCAGGAACAATTACTTGTCTTAACCATATTCTTTTATTTTTTTTATTACATACATCTATAAATTCTAGGCTTTTTTTTATGGGATGACCTGTAAGTTCACGGTATCCTTCATTATTGATATGTTTAATATCCAAAATAATTAGGTCAACATAATCCAGTAATTCTGAATAATCATTTCCTACTCCTGAAGTATCTAAACAAATATCAATACCCCATTTTTTTAATAATTTACATGTTTCTAATAAAAAATCTACTTGATTTAAAGGTTCACCGCCTGAAAAAGTAACTCCTCCAGTTTCTCCATAATAATTTTTATATCTTCTTATGGTTTTTACTAATTCATCTACAGTACATTCAACACCACCATCATTTTCCCACATTTCAGGATTATGACAAAACGAGCATCTCAAAGGACAACCTTGTAAAAAAACTATTGTTCTAATACCAGGACCATCCACTAAGCCCATTGTTTCTATTGCGTTTATTTTACCTATCATTATATTCTCTCGTGAAATGTTCTAGATATTACTTCTTCTTGTTGTTTTCTAGTTAAACGATTAAAGTTAACAGCATAACCACTGACTCTAATAGTTAATAATGGATACTTCCCTGGATTGTTCATAGCATCAATCAACAATTCTTTATTCAACACATTTATATTTAAATGATGACCACCTTGTCTACAATAACCATCAAGTATTGAGACTAAATTATCAATTTGATTTTCCTTTTCTTTTCCTAAAGTTTCCGGTACTAATGAAAGTGTATTTGAAACACCATCTTCACATGAACAACTATAATTTATTTTAGCCACTGAATTAAGTGATGCTAATGCTCCGGAAAGATCCCTTTGATGCATAGGGTTAGCTCCTGGTGCAAAAGGTTCTCCATCTTTTCGACCATCAGGTGTAGAACCTGTTTTAATACCATAAACCACATTTGATGTAATAGTAAGAATCGATAATGTGTGTTTAGCATTGCGATATAAAGAATGCTTTTTAAGTTTTCTTGAAAACTCATCAGTTAGTAGAACAGCAATACTATCTACTCTATCATCATCATTTCCATATTTTGGATAATCTCCTATTATTTCAAAGTCATAAGCAATTCCATTTTCATCTCTAATAGGTTTTACTTTAGCGTATTTAATAGCGGATAATGAATCGACTACCACTGAAAGACCTGCGATTCCAAAAGCCATTAATCTTTCGACATTTGTATCATGTAATGCCATTTGACTAGCTTCATAGGCATACTTATCATGCATATAATGAATAATATTCATCGTATTGACATACATATTCGCAAGTATTTCTAATACTTCATCATATTTTTGAGTAACTATATCATAATCTAATATTTCATCAGTTATTGGTTCTAAATCTTTAATAACTACCTTTTTACTATGTTCATCGATTCCTCCGTTAATAGCATAAAGTAACGCTTTAGCTAAGTTAGAACGAGCCCCAAAAAATTGCATTTGCTTACCTAAAGTCATTGCCGATACACAACAAGCAATAGCGTAATCATCACCATATGTAGGTCTCATTAATTCATCATTTTCATATTGAATCGAATCAGTTTCTATTGAAATTTTAGCGCAATACTTTTTCCAATTACTTGGTAAATTATCACTCCATAAAACAGTCATATTAGGTTCAGGAGCACTACCTAAATTAGTTAAAGTATGTAAAAATCTAAATGAACTTTTTGTAATTAAACTTTTTCCCTCATTAGTCATGCCACCTATAGATTCGGTCACCCATGTTGGATCACCCGCAAATAATTCGTTATAATCAGGAGTTCTCAAGTGTCTAATTAATCTTAATTTTATAATAAATTGATCTATTAATTCTTGTGCTTCTTCTTCAGTAAGAATATTTTCTTTTAAATCCTTTTCAATATATATATCTAAAAAAGTAGAAGTTCTTCCCAAAGAAGTAGCTGCGCCATTATTTTCTTTAGCACCCGCTAAATAACCAAAGTATACAAACTGAATAGCTTCTTTTGCATTACGAGCAGGATTAGAAATATCTATTCCATATTGAGCAGCCATTTTCTTTATTTCTTCTAACGCTCTTATCTGTTCACTTACTTCTTCTCTTCTTCTGATTAAGTCATCTAGCATATGACCAGTCAGATTATTTAAATCTTCCTTTTTCTTTTCAATCAAATAATTTATTCCATATAAAGCAATTCTACGATAATCGCCTATAATTCTTCCGCGTCCATAAGCATCAGGAAGACCAGTTAATAAACCATTGCTTCTTGCTACTCTAATCTCTGGTGTATATGCATCAAAAACGCCATCATTATGTGTTTTACGATATTCTGAGAAATATTTACATACTTCTTTATTTAAAACATAACCATAAGCATCTAAAGCTTTTTTTACCATTCTTATTCCGCCATAAGGATTGACAATTCTCTTTAATGGGGCATCTGTTTGTAACCCCATAATAACTTCATTATCTAGATCAATATAACCAGGTTCAAAATTATTTATACCAGATATTTTGTTAATTTCTATATTTAATACACCTTTTTTTTGTTCTTCATCCAATAATACTAAACATTTTTCCCACACTTTTTTTGTTTTAGCACTAATAGGTTTTAAAAATGAATCATCTCCTAGATATTCATTATAATTTTTCTTGATAAAATCCGAAACATCTATTTCGTTTTGCCAATTTCCAGGTACAAATTTTTTCCATATTTCTTGCATACTTATTACATCCTTCTACATAATGACTTACTTTCGACATTATTTTATATTTGTATTTAAATTATACAAGGCGAACATATATATGTCAACACAATAAATAAAAAAACAGTAAATACTGTTTTTT
>CAYPGI010000098.1:0-3664 GCA_964410275.1 uncultured Muribaculaceae bacterium
AAGGAGTTAAAGAAATAAATATTATTATTAAAGCTGATGTTAATGGTAGTGCTGAAGCTGTTAAAAACTCTTTAGAAAAAATTGAAGTAGAGGGTGTTAAGGTTAAAGTAGTAAGAAGTAGTGTTGGTACAATAACAGAAGGTGATGTTGTCTTAGCTAAAGCTTCAAATGCTATCTTAATTGGATTTAATGTAAGACCTACTAATACAATTAAAGATTATGCCAAAGATAATGCAGTTGAAATTAGACTTTATAATATTATTTATAAATTAGTTGAAGAAATTGAAGCAGCCATGAAAGGTATGCTAGATCCTATTTATGAAGAAAAAACCCTTGGTACAGCTGAAGTCAGACAACTATTTAAATTTTCAAAAGTTGGGACAATTGCTGGATCATATGTTACTGATGGTCTTATAAAAAGAGATGCTAAAACTAGAGTAATAAGAGACGGAATTGTTATATATGATGGAACTATCGATACTATTCAAAGAGAAAAAGATAGCGCTAAAGAAGTTAAAAAAGGTTTGGAATGTGGAATTACAATTAAAAACTACAATGATATAAAAGTTGGAGATATTATTGAAGCTTATGAAATGGTAGAAATTAAAAGATAAAACTGGTCACAGTTTTTTCTTTTAATATATATAAAAAAATGGTACAATATAGTTATAAAGAGGTGAATTATGAGTATTAAAATAGATAGAATAGCAGGCAACATCATAAAAGAAGTCAGTCATATATTAGCAAATGAAATAAAAGATAGTGATATAAAATTTGTCACTATCACTGATTGTAAGGTAACAAATGACTTAAGTTTTGCTAAAATATATGTAACAGTACTAAACGAATCAAATAAAGATGAAACTTTGAAAGCATTAAATAATGCCAGTGGATTTATTAGAAGAGAATTAGCGGATCGTATTGATATCAGACATATTCCAAAGTTAATTTTTGTATTTGATGAATCAATTGGTAATGCTCAAAAAATTGAAAGTATTATTGAACAAATTCACAGTGAAGATACAGATAAAAATCTATAATATAGGAGGATATTATGAATAGTGAACATTATTTGAGTAAAATAGAAAGAAATGCTAATGTAATTGATAAAGTCTCACCTTTTTTAAAAGAACAATTTTTAAGTAATATAAAATGGGCAAGAGATTTATCTGGTAAGTTACAACATTTAGATTATGATGTGAGAGATGAAACAATTACAAAAATACATAATATTTTAGATAGTGATTATAGACAAGCAGGATTCAAATTAGAAGAAACTGAATCTAAAAAAAGAAGATAAAAAGATTAAAGAATATTGTTTTATTAGGCAATATATGTTATTATTTTATAAGTTGGTAATATTATGATAAGAATAACCAGTATATCTGGTCAAATATTAAGAAAAAGAAACATTTAAAGGTTGAGAAAGTTCAACCTGCAGAAAAACCAATTTTCCATAAAGAAAAACCAAAAAATCCATATGATAATGGTTTAGGAGGAAAAATAGATAAAAAAATTTGATAGTGATAAATACTTAGTAATTATTTAATAGGTAATAAGAAAACTAATGGTGATGAAAATTAGTCAAAGTTAAATAACGAAATACATATTTTGAATCAAAGCGTTACTTACGTTATAAGAAAAGTGCATAGTTATTATGAAATAGGGTGGTACCGCGGTCTTCGTCCCTATATTTGTAATAACTTTTATTTTAGGAGGAAATTATGAATAGTTATATTGATCATACGAATTTAAAAATGGATGCGAGCATAAGAGATATTGAAAAATTATGTGATGAAGCAATTAAATATCAATTTGCATCTGTTTGTGTACATCCATATTATGTATCTTTAGCAAGTGAATTATTAAAAGATACTAATGTAGAGGTATGCACAGTTATTGGATTCCCATTAGGAATGAACACAACAGCTACTAAAGTATATGAAGCTATTGGTGCTGTTGAAAATGGTGCTACTGAAATTGATATGGTAATCAATGTTGGAGCACTTAAAAACAAAGATTATGAATATATCAAAGATGAAATAGAAGAAATTAGAGATTCAATTGATGGTAAAGTACTAAAAGTAATCATTGAAACATGTTATTTGACTAAAGAAGAAATAGTAAAAATGACTGAAATATGTAATGAAACTTTTGTTAATTTTATTAAAACCTCTACTGGTTTTGGCACAAGTGGTGCTACGATCGAAGATATAGAATTAATTAATAAAACGAAAAGTAATGTTTTAGAAATTAAAGCAAGTGGTGGAATTAAAGACTATGATACTGCTTTAGAAATGATAGAAGCAGGTGCTACAAGGCTTGGTACTAGTAGTGGAGTGAAGATTATGGAGTGTGTTAAAGATGAGATTATTTGATGAATTAAAATGGCGAGGCATTATTGAAAGTACATCAAGCCCAGACTTAGAAGAAAAACTAAATAATGGGGGAATGACTTTCTATATAGGAACAGATCCAACAGGAGAGAGTTTACATATAGGTCATTATTCATCGTTTTTAGTAGCTAAAAGATTAAAGGATGCAGGACATCATCCGATACTTTTAGTTGGAGGAGCAACAGGACTTATTGGTGACCCAAAACCTAATGCTGAAAGGCCAATGATTACAAAAAAGGAATTAGAAGAAAATTATAAAAAATTACGCAAACAAGTTGAAGATATTTTTGGATTTGAAGTAGTTAATAATTATGATTGGTCTAAAGATATTAATTTTATTGATTATTTAAGAGATTATGGTAAATATTTTAGTTTAAATTATATGTTAGCTAAAGAAACAGTTAAAAGTAGATTAGATATTGGTATCACTTATACAGAATTTTCTTATATGATTTTACAAGCTTTAGACTTCTTATATTTATTTGAAAATAAAAATTGTACACTACAAATAGGTGGTCAAGATCAATGGGGAAATATCACTGCTGGTGTAGAATTAATTCGTAAGAAAACTGGTAAAGAAGCATATGCTTTCACCATGCCACTAATTACAAAAGCAGATGGTACTAAGTTTGGTAAGAGTGAAGGCAATGCAGTATGGTTAGATAAAAATAAAACAACCCCTTATGAATTTTATCAATTTTTGATTAACACTGAAGATTCAAAAATAATTGAATATTTGAAAAAGTTAACCTTTTTATCAAAAGAAGAAATAGAATTGTTAGAAACGTCATTAGAAAATGAACCTCATTTAAGATTAGCGCATAAGAAGTTAGCTGAAGAAGTAATTACTTTTATCCATAGTAAAGAAGAATTTGATAATGCTGTTAAAATAAGTGAGTCTTTATTTAATGGTAATATCAAAGATATTAATTCTAAAGATTTAGTAGCCGCATTAAAATATGTTCCTGGATTCATTCTTGAAAATGAACAACCTATTATTGATGTTCTTATCAACAATGAAATATGTTCTAGTCGTAGGGAAGTAAGGGAATTTATTAATAGTGGTTCTATTACTGTTAATGATGAAAAAGTAACAGATGAAAATCTATTAGTTACAAAGAAAATGGCTATTGAAGATGAACTTATTATTATTAAAAGAGGAAAGAAAAAATACTATATTGGTAAGTTTGCAAAATAAAAAAGAATATTGAAAAATATTCTTTTAATTTTATTTATTATAGAATTCAACAATAAGTGATTCGTTAATA
>CAYPGI010000099.1:0-3609 GCA_964410275.1 uncultured Muribaculaceae bacterium
ATTTCTTCATTTTCTTCATTCTTAATTTCATATCTGTAAAACATATTATCACCTACTTTTAGTATTATTAAAATAGGTAATAAAATACAAAAAACAAGGAATTCCTTGTTTTATTTACCTTTTGATGTTTCTTTTTTTCTATTTATAAAAAACATTGTTCCACCAACAATCACCACATTAGCGATTGAAGTGTATAAATTTATTTTCTTATAATATTTTTCGTTTTTTCTATCTAATAAATATCTATCATAAGAGTCTTGACAGTAATCTTCATCAGCTTCACTATTTGGTATTTTTGTATAACTACAATTTTCTAATTCATATTCATTATAAGTGTATTCTGGTTTTTTAACAAGAAGATCAATTATGTTATTAGCTGTAAAAACTAAAGCACCTAATAACCATATTAATAGTATTGCATTAGTTATTTTAAATATAATTTCTTTATCTTTGCTAAACAAAATCATCGTATCACCTCCTATCATATCTTAAATCTATTATACATTAGTAATATATAAAATTCAAATACTTATTATTCTACTTATAATAATATATTTTTGGGCATAATAATAAGGGTGATAAAATGAATGTTTTAATAACAGGTGCAAGAGGTGGAATTGGGTACGAGAGTGCTTTAGCATTATTAGAAAAAGGTCATCACGTATATCTAACTGTGGAAAATGATGAACAATTAGCCTCTATAAGGCAAGATGAAAAATTAAAAAATAAAAGCGTTGAATGTTTAAAATTAGATGTTACAAATGAAGAAGACAGAAGTAAAGCACTTAATTTAGATGTCGATGTCCTGATTAACAATGCTGCGGTTAATTATGGTGGTTCAATAATCGAAGCTGATATGGAAAAGGTTAGACATAATTATGAAGTAAATATTTTTGGTACCTTTTCTTTAACTAAAATGTTCCTTCAAAAAATGATTAAAAATAATAGAGGTCGTGTTTTGCTGTTTTCGTCAATATCCTCTGAAATGCCATTAGAATGGATGGGAATATATTCTTCTACTAAAGCCGCAACTAAAAACTTAGCTATTGTAATTAGTAAAGAATTAAAACAATTAAAATCTGATGTCAAAGTTATTATTATTGAACCTGGTTTATATCATACCGGATTTAATCAAGTGATGATTGAAAATAAATATGATAACGAGGACTCCATATTTAAAGATATTAGAGAAGATATTCGTATAAGAGAAGAACTAATTTTTACTGCATTAGAAAAACATGATTTAACAAGTATAGTTAATGAAATCGTAAAAGCAGTAGAAGATGAAGATCCAAAGGACATATATAAAGCACCATTAAGTCATACAATTATGGAAAAAATATATGGTATTATAAAAAAATAAGAGAATCAATAATTCTCTTTTTTAATCTTCTTTTGAACAGTATTCTAATTTTTCCAATAATAATTGTTCTAATGAAGCGACACCATCAATAGTCTTATTGACGGAATTACTTGCTTCAATAACCTCTGATATATTATTTGATTCATTAATTACTTTTTTCATTTTTTCACTTTCGACATTTAAAATACTTGATATTGAAGAAGTTACGAACGCAACCGATTCTAGAATTTTGTTTCGACATTGTTCCCAACGACATCCCTCAGTATTATTTTTTAAATCAGTTATATAAATATAATTATATAAATCATTACTTAATATCAATAAATTAATACAATCTGTTACATTGATAATACTATTAATTTTTATATTACTATCAATATAATTGTTTTCTAACATTTCACCACTTAGTGATATTCTTATTAAATATGATGCTTTTTCTTTTACATATCCAATGTATAAAAAATTATTCAATGCATAACAACATGTAAAATAAGTGTTTGGTATAGGAATAGTAGTAGTAACTGGATAAGTTTTACCATCTAACTCTCTTACTATTGTTGTTGTAGTAATAGTACCTACTTTAGAAATATCATATTCTTCTTTAATAAAATATCCATCTTCCGTAACAGAATAAACATAATTATCTGTTGTTATATATATTCTTTTTTTAAAATCACAGTAATAAATATCATTTATTTTATCTTTATATTTTTCGTTAACATTTAACTTAATTAAACCTATTTCTTTAAACTGTAAATCAGTTATAAAGATATTGTTATTATCATCTTCCTTTATTGTATAAAAGATATCTTCGCTTTTGTTATAAGTAATACTTTTATATTTTTCTTCGGTTTCCAAAGGTAAAAAGTCAGATAATCCAAAATTATACTTATATACCTTATTTATTGTTGGAATTAAAAAATAATAATCGTTATTTACGACAAGACAATCTACATATTGATCTTTAACATAATTTTTTAGTGGTATTTTTTTTATAACGTCCATATTAGCCTCCTTTTTTTTAAACTTCATTTTATTATATGAAAGATAAAGTTATCTGCATATACAAACTTTTTTTTCCAACATAAAATAATATGAAAAAAGGAGGAAAGATATATGTCAATGCCAATAATAGAAAAAGCAGAATGCCCTGTTTCAAGAGAGCAAGCTGTAACTAACTTAATTGAAAGTATAGCTCTACAACAAGCTGCCTTATCACACATTCTAAATGCAGAAGGGGAAAAGATTCAAAAGATTTTAAAGGTATGTACTTGCAACGAAGAAATTTTTAAAGTAAACGAATCTGTTAAAGAAGTATTAAATGCTGTTACTCATTTAGAACATTTATTAGTTACAAAATTAGAACTAGTAAATTGTAAACTTTGTAAAAATGATGACCCAAGACACTAAAATAATTTAAAAACTTAATCCCATACTCTTATCTTTTATTAATAAACATATAAAGGAGGGATAATATGCAAGGAACTGGATATGGATATAACTCAGCATTTATAATAGTTCTATTTATTTTATTAGTAATTATTACATGTGGCTGCAAAGGTTACTAACAAAAAAAGAAAGCAATTGCTTTCTTTTTCTTTATTCCTCATTAATAAATTTATCTACTTCTTCAATATCTAAATTTATTTGTTTTTTTATGTTTGCTGGAAAATAATATTCCTTTTCAACCATAAAATCAGTTAATTGTTGATGCGTTTCAATAGCTTTATTTAAATGTTTGTGTAATATTTCTCTAACACTAGAAGATGTTACTTCACATAATGCATTAGCATACATTTTAATTTCTGACTTTACCATAGCAAGAGCATCTTCCCCTACTACCTTTTCAGTCATATTACCAAAACCAGCCATATTTTGAATTATATTTGTCATATCCGATATCTCCTTTATTGATCTAAAAATGGTGATGTCTTAATTAAACTTTTAAGTTCTTTTAAATTTTCTTTAGTATTATCACAACTCTTTTGTAAGATTTTTTTTAATTGTTCATCTTTAATCAAAGATTTTAAAATTGAAGTTTTGGTACCACATAGTACTTTAAACATCATAATTTCATGAATATCTATGCTTTCTCTTGGAGTTATTCCATCCTTTTCCATATAACTATCCTCTCCTCATATTTATTATTTAATATATAATTAAAATTATTCACAATAATAAAAAAAATATCTGTCAATAACTTTTGAAAATGTCTCAAAAATTTCTAAACATAAGCGTTAAGCATA
>CAYPGI010000100.1:0-3606 GCA_964410275.1 uncultured Muribaculaceae bacterium
CAAAAAAAACGGTTCTTCACCGTTTTACTATAATACATAGCGCATATTACCAATGTAGTCTATATTAAATACATACAGGCAATACATATGTATTCTTTAATATTATTCACAAGTATTTAAATTATATTATTAGCATTATTTTCCAAATGATAATATTCGGTATTTAAAGCAATTCCAATAACAATAACATATGATATGGCATATACCCAAATCATCAAAACAATGATATTAGCTAAATTGCCATAAAAGATATTGTAGTTGGCTACATTATTAGCATAAAATGAATATATGAAAGTAACTAAAATCAAACCCAGTGATGTGAAAATGGCTCCCATATTAACATATTTACTTGGTATTCTTGAATCAGGAGCCAATGTATAAAGCATCTTTATCATTAAAAAGGCTACTATCAACGCAATTGGCCATTTAACAAATACAAAGTATACATATATTTTTTCCGCTAAAGAATGTGATAATACCATATCTAAAATTGTTTTCAAAATAGCATTTCCAAATGCTAAACCAAATAGTATAAAAACAAATAGCATCAATAATACAATTGTCAATAATAGAGCTTTAATTCTTCTTTTTAAATAGTCATCTGATTCAATTTTATATAAAGTATTTGACGTAACAATAATTGAGTGAGCACCATTTGAAGCTACTAAAAACCCAACTATCATCGAAAACCAAGTATTAATATTTAACCCTTTAGAAGTTAAAAAAGGTAATAATAAATCCAATACTCCAGATGGAACCGTTTCCTTTAATAATGGAGTAATATCATTTAGAGATATAGAAAACAATTTCCCTGTAAAAGCTAACATTGTAATAATTGGTATGATTGATAAAACTAAGAAAAAGGCTAATTGTCCAGGCAATATCCTCATTTCAGGTTTTTTTATTGTTTTAACTAATCTTTTGAAAAGTTTCATTATTTCTTTCATATTCACCTCTAAAAAAAAGCAAAAGTAACTTTTGCTTAATTATTAAGTTCCTCTTTGTTATTTCGCATATCAAGCGTTGCTTCATTTATTGCATCATCAATAGTCTTGATTTGATCAGTTATAATACTATAACCAATAGCCGCTCCAAAACCATGAGCTAAATTCTTAAACTCTTTTGATAATCTACGCATATAAGCTATAACTTGTTTTTCATCATATTCAACCATATAAACTAAGAATTCATTACCATTAGTTCTAATTATATCACTATTTGGAACTTGATTAGTAATCAATATATTAGCTGCTTCTTTAATAACATTATCTCCTTCTTTATGACCATAATTATCATTAATATAAGCAACATTATTTAAATCTATAATAATAATTGTTTGAGGATATACTTCACTGTCATCCCATTTTTCAACATTATCATTTAAATAATTACGATTTTTTAAAGATGTAAGCATATCAACATATTTTAATTTATCTTCTTTAGTTAAAGAAAAATGTTTCTTTTTCTTCTTAGCAGGAACAAATTTATATATAGCATAACCAATAATAAATAAATTAATGATAGCCAAAGTACTAATTAAAAGTGTTTTAAATAGTGTATTTTCGGCATTAATACTCAACAATTGTTCATAACCATTATTTATAACGTTCTTTTCTATAGCAAATCCTAAAAAGAAATTGAAATAATTTTGAAATAATTCATTATTTTTAATATCTCTAACAATATATCCATAATCAGTGTCTAATTCAAAACTATAATCTACTTTGTAATCACTTAAATCTTTATTAAAATAATAATTATAAATTTCTGGAGTAATAGCTAAAATCTCATCATTACCCTTTTCTTCTAACATATCTTTAATATTAGAGTATTCTTTTACTCCAACACCTTTATTATTTAAATATTCTCCTATTTGACTTGATTTTAAAACTGAAACTGTTTTACCTTTTAATGAATTAATTGAATTAACAACTAAATCTTTTTCTAAATTAGATACGATAAATCCTTTTTCTTCATATGGCGAAACAGTTGTATAGATATCCATTGCATACTTATTGTCTTTATAATTGTTAAAGAAAAAATCAACATTATTAGAATTGAATTCCTTCAACAACTTAGTAACAGTATCATATCCCTTATGGATTACTTCAATATTAGCAATTTCCGCAAATTTATTAACAATAGATGCATTAAGACCTAAGTTCTCAGTATTTATGGTTGTATCATATGGTAAATTATTAATATAACCATATATATATCTTTTACTTCTAAATTTTACTTTTGCTTGTTCATCTACTTCATTTGCAATAAAATATGAATTGCTTAGATGAAGATTATATGAACTTTTATAATTATCTTTATACCATTTTTGATAGTATTTAACTAAAATATTATTTAGTTTATCCATTTTTCCTAAAGTTAAAACATAATTATCTTGCATTTCAGTAATATTATAAGAAATATATAAACTTGCATCATATTCTTTTAAAAATTCTAGTTTAGATAAGACAATAGCGTCCAATGTTGCATCTTCTTTGGTAATTTCTTCAAGCATTTTTTCATTACTATCAAATGTTTGAAAAGTTAAATTGCCATCTAAATACGTATTGGCATCTTCTAAATTATTATTCAAAACACCAATTGTTAAATCCTTTAATTCAGTTAAGTTTTTATATTTTACCTTTTCTTTAGTAATTACAACATAATTATCAGCGTATATTAATATGTCGTTTTTTCCTATTTTATCAACTACTTTTAAAGCATAGTCTGATTCAACTTTTGATCCTTTATTATAAGAGACTTTATTAAAAGCTAAATCAGTATCTGTTTCTAAACTTTCTAGAAAATCAAAGAATATTCCCTCTCCTTCATAGTTTAAAAGAGAAATATCGTTTAATATTTCTAAATCAATTACTGTGTTTTTATTACTTTCAATCCATTTCTTTTCTAAGATAGTTAATGTTGTATCTGAATCCTTACGATTTAATATGTAAATGACTATACTAGAGATTAATATTAAAACAGTCACTATACTAACAATTAGCCATTTTTTGTTTTTCATTTTTTACCACCTTACTATTATTTTGTCCAAACGAATGTTAAACTATCTTTATGCTTAGAGCCAATTATTGGATATAATTCACTATCGTCAGACTCTTTACTAGTTATAAAAACCTCGATGTCATAAAAAGATTGTTGATCTTCTGATAATTTATCAATTATATTATCAGCCATGGATTTAGCATCCACCAACTCCGTGTCTTTCTTAACATCAATAATGAATTTTACTATTCTTCCTGTTAAATAATAATCAACACTATTAGTTTTTTCAGTCTTTGTTATGAGTTCTTTTATATTTGTAATAGTATCATTTTTAATTGAAACTTCTTCAATCCCCTCCAAACGGTTGCCGTACAAATCAATGCTCGAATTGGGATAAATTAATTCTTTAATACCAAAGAAAGCTAAAATCATAATAACAACAAAAATAGATAAGAGTATTATTTTAAATTTAGGCTTTTTTAAGAATTTCATATATTCACCTCAACAAATTAATTATACTATAATTTTTTATTTATAGCAAACTCTTTTAATCTAAAATATGGACGTCACAACTTATATCATTATGCCTTTTTGTAATGATTC
>CAYPGI010000101.1:0-3600 GCA_964410275.1 uncultured Muribaculaceae bacterium
GAAATGTTTATATACATTTTCACCGTTGTTTTTTATACATCCACTTTGAGCTTCTAATTCCGGATTGTTATATTCTAAAATATTTTTATTAATTTTATATAATGAGTAAGCAGTAAAATATAACTCATAATAAGATTCTGTATATTTGGTACCATTTTTTTTAAAAATAAACATATAGTTTTCATAATACATCATTATATACATTTCAGAATTATCAATAAATTCATGTATTTCTTGTTTATTATAATTATCGAATTTATCATAATGGTATTTGTTAATATATTTTTCTAATTCTGTATTAAACTTTTTTTTGCTACACTTTTCATAAGAAAAAGATAAATAAACGCTATCATCATTGGCATTTTCAAAATATAGCACACCTCTATCATTTAAGTTAAAATTGCTTTTTTTATCATTAACAATATAATCGGCCGCAATTTCAAAACCAAGTTTTTCTGTTTCAAGAACGACTTGTGATTTTATAACAATGCCTTTTTTATTTTGAATATCATATATTGATACACATTCTTGATTCATAATTTCACATCCTTAACCGAATATTTAAATCAACGACACTATTATAACACAAATTTATAAATTTTAAAGATATTTTTATTATATTATATTACATTACTCATACGCTAAAATTAAAAGAATATAATCTAGTAAAGGAGGTTAATTTTGAAATTAGGTAAAATATTAAAAACATATCGCTTTTCAATTATGTTGCTAATATCAATTACCATTGGTTGTATTCTAGGTCTAGTTATGAAAGAAGATGCTGTAGTCCTTAAACCATTCGGAGATATTTTCTTAAACTTGATGTTCACTATTGTTGTACCATTAGTATTTTTTTCTATTGCTAGTGCTATATCAAATATGCTTGATTTAAAAAGATTAAATAAAATTTTAAGGAATACTCTTATTATCTTTTTTATAACTGGTGCTGTTGCTGCTCTTTTTATGTTAGTGGTAGTAAAAGTATATGATCCAGTTGGAAATGCCAATATTGTTCTTGAAACAGGTGAAGAATTAGCCAAAATAGATGTTGGTGACAGAATAGTTCAAGCACTTACTGTGACAGATTTTAATCTTGTTTTATCGCGTAGTCATATGTTAGCATTAATAGTATTTGCTATACTTTTTGGAATAGGTGTCAGTTCATTAGGTAAAAAAGATAATATCATTTCTCAGGGTTTAGATATATTATCCCAAGTAATGATGAAGATGGTTAAATATATTATGTATTATGCTCCTATCGGATTATGTGCTTATTTCGCTACTTTAATCGGCCAATTTGGACCAATGTTAATAGAAGGATATATTAGAAGTCTTGTATTATATATTGTTGTAGCAATAGCTTATTATCTTATATTCTACACTATATATGTATATATAGCCGGAGGAAAATTAGGAGTCAAAAGATTTTATAAAAACATTTTACCTTCTACTGCAACTGCATTAGCTACTCAAAGTTCACTTGCTACATTACCTACTAACTTAGAAGTTGCTAAAAACATTGGAGTTCCAAAAGATATTAGAGAAATTGTTTTACCAATTGGAGCAACAATGAATATGCATGGTAGTGTTATTGGATCAGTATTAAAAATAGCATTTCTATTTTCAGTATTTGATATGGCATTCACAGGCTTAGATACTTATGCAATTGCCATTTTAGTAGCTGTATTTAGCGGAGTCGTCATGTCTGGTATTCCAGGAGGCGGTCTAATTGGCGAAATGTTAGTAGTCAGTTTATATGGTTTCCCACCTGCAGCATTTATAGTAGCATCTACGATTGGATTAATAATTGATGCCCCAGCAACTGCTTTAAATGTTGTCGATGATATTACATCATCTATGTTAGTAGCAAGAACCACTGAAGGCAAGAACTGGTTAAAAAGAAAACAAACAACATAAATCAGAAACGATATTGTTATTCAATATCGTTTTTATTAAAATCCCATTTTACTTCTTCTTTTTCAACTACTTTTTTTATTATTAACTTTCCCTTAACACATTGAATTATAATTGATTTATTTTTCTCTTTACTAGACATTATTTTAATAACTTCATTATCATTCATTACAATAGCAACTTTTTTATTTTTGTCATATATATTCATCATATTTCATCATTTTCCTTCCAATCTAGCAGTATATACATATAATTGTACTACACAATTTAAAAGTATGCTAGGTTTTTCTCATATATCATATATTTTTATAACATACTAAAATTATATTAAGGAGTTGATATTATGGCTTTTGTTTTAAAAAAGACTAGAGAAAAAGAAACAGCAGTCTATAAATCATTATATATTAAGGAAAACCTAGTACAAATAATTGATAAGATTGCTAAAGAAAACAATACTTCATTTAATAATGTTGTCATAAGCATGATTGAGTCTTGCTTAAAAGAAAAGTAAAAGATATTCTTAGAATATCTTTTTTTATTGTTTTACAGTACTATCTAACAATATTTTTTTGATATCTAGCCAATTATCTGCTCTTTCTATTCCTTGACTTCTAAGTGCTTCGTGACTAATATCTTTATTATGATATGCTGAATATAATATTCTTCTTTCTGCACCATCCAAATTATCGATTCTATCATCAATTTTAATATCACAGTTAAGTACAGATTTATCGACTAAAAAGACAAAGTTTTTTGGTGTTAGAAAGGGTAATTTTTCCATTAAGTAATTATATTTTTGAACTAATACATTTCCAGATTCTTTTATTATTTCTGGAAATATATATGAAGTTCCAATATAAATATTGAATTCTTCACTTAATTCTTTTATTACTTCGTAAGCATTTTCACTCATTTGACTATAATCATACATATTTTGAGTTAAAAAATATTCAAAAAAAGCTTTTTTATCCGGAATAACATCTTGCATGTAAAAGTTTTTAAAATCAGATTCTGTATAATTTGTTCCTAAATATTGATTTATCAAATATAAGAAACCTCCACTAACAATGACATCATCCATATCAATCATTATGCTTTGCTTTTTCTTCATAAACAACCCCCTAAAATTTATTATTAAATTGAACATAGGTTCAAGTACTTTCTAATGGTGCCACAACGGTGAATTGAACACCGATTAAAGCCTTACCATGGCCTCGTAATACCATTATACTATTGCGGCATATTTACATTATATAATATTACAAAATTTTTGACAACAAAAAAACCCTTAAGGGTTTATCTTTTTTAACTTTGATTCAACATCAGAATATAACTTATTTAAAAATTCATCTTTATTTTCAATCTCTATACCATTTTCTAATTGATTTATTGTTTTATTAATACGATTTACTAAAACATTTATTTCATTAATTTCTTCTAATTTAGAATCAATTATTTGAATTAATTTTGACATTTCATTTTGAGTTAACACACCATATTCGGTAGGAACTCCTTCATTTTTATTCATATGCCCTACTACATTACTTAATTTAGCTTTTAATTCAATCTCTAAGATTCTTTCTTCCATTTGTTTTCTCAATGTTCTAATACGTCTTTTTTCCTCTAATTCCTTTACTTTACCATCTACTTTTGAAATATAATAATTTAAGTCAATTTTACCTTCCG
>CAYPGI010000102.1:0-3576 GCA_964410275.1 uncultured Muribaculaceae bacterium
CTAATTTGACTAAATCACTACTCTTATAACCAACAAAATCATAATCAAAAGAAGCATAACCTTTAGTATAAGACTTTAACTTTTCAAAAAAGTCATAAACTATTTCTGATAAAGGGATTTCATAATGAATACTTACTCTTGTATTATCTAAGTATTCAATTGAATTATATATACCTCTTTTATTTTGACATAACTCCATAATAGGTCCAATATATTCACTTGATACAAATATATTAGTTCTAATATAAGGTTCTTTGATATCTTCAATTCTTACTTTATCAGGCATTTTAACAGGACTATCAATATTAATAGTACTTCCATCTGTAAGAGTTATTTCATAAATAACTGAAGGACTAGTCGCAATGATATTGATTTTAAATTCTCTTTC
Source organism: uncultured Muribaculaceae bacterium (assembly GCA_964410275.1). Taxonomy (GTDB): domain Bacteria; phylum Bacillota_I; class Bacilli_A; order RF39; family UBA660; genus UBA5364. The sequence continues at coordinate 389 of CAYPGI010000102.1, forward strand.
AATTCTTTCTTCTATTATTTCCATATGTAATAATCCTAAAAAGCCACATCTAAATCCAAACCCTAATGCCTTAGATGTCTCAGGAGTAAATTCTAATGATGCATCACTTAATTTCAGTTTTTCTAAAGCTTCTCTAAGTTCAGGGTATTCTGAAGATTCTAGCGGATATAAACCACAAAAGACCATTGATTTCATAGGTTTATAACCAGGTAATATGGCACTAGCAGGATTATTATCTAAAGTAATTGTATCTCCTACTTTAACATCATTAATGTTTTTAATACCAGCACATACTACTCCTACTTCTCCAGCAACTAATTCATCTTTTTTGAAAGTTCTAGGATTATTCACACTTAATTCAATGACATCATACTTAGTATTATTTGACATCATTTTAATTGTATCTCCTGTGTTAATTTTACCATTAACTACTCTAATAAGAGCAACTACCCCACGATACGGATCATAATAGCTATCAAAGATTAAAGCCTGTAACTTATCATTTTTATCTCCTTTAGGGGCTGGGACTCTTTCAATAATACTTTCTATTAATTCTGTAATTCCAATACCATTTTTAGCACTAGTTAATATAATTTCTTCTTCTTTAAAACCTAATGTATCTTTTAATTCTTTCTTTACTTTTTCTAAATCAGCATTAGGTAAATCAATTTTATTAATAACTGGGATTATAGTTAAATCATGTTCCATTGCTAAATATAAATTAGCTAACGTTTGAGCTTGAATTCCTTGAGCTGCATCCACGATTAAAATAGCTCCTTCACAAGCTGCTAAAGAACGACTTACTTCATAAGAAAAATCGACATGTCCTGGAGTATCTATTAAATGTAATACATAATCTTCATTTTTATAATTATATTTTAATTGAACGGCATTTAATTTTATAGTAATGCCTCTTTCTCTTTCAAGATCCATACTATCTAATAACTGATTCTTTTGTTCTCTTTCATTTATAGCTCCAGTAGTTTCTAAAATACGATCTGCTAAAGTACTTTTACCATGATCAATATGAGCAATAATAGAAAAGTTTCTTATATTGTTCTGTTTCATTTAATTCACCTGGTTTATATTATATCATTTTTTTAGTGAATATTTATATATAAATAAAAAAAACTGAATAATTCAGTTTTTTAATTACCACAATCAAATTGTTTAGCTGCTGTATATTGACAAGTAAAATTGTTAATTGCTAAATCTGTTACTTCAGTAACTTGTCCAGTCTTATCTATAGTAATAGATCCTGATGTTGGTTTAGTTCCGTTATAATCTAACTGAATAGTAGCAGCATCTACTCCAAACTCTGAAGGAACTGCATCTTCCCAACCAGTACTACCGTCAGTCGAAGCGTCAATATCTACTGAACCTCCAGTACCAAATGTATATTTTAAATATTTACTTAATCCATCACCATTGTTTTTTATTAAAACTTTAGCAAATACATTTTCTGCCGATTTCAAAACACCATGAGCTGAACTTGCAGCTGCTTCTTTTCTTGCATCATCTATTAATCCTATTATAATTGGTGATGCTATTAACGCAATTATTGCTAAGATAACGATAACTGCTAATAATTCAATTAATGTAAAACCTTTATTACTTTTCATTTTTCTCACTCCTTAAAATATATTTTTATTCTGCATCTCCACATTCAAATTCACCATCTGTTTGACTACAAGTATAACCATTAATAATCAATGCAGAGTTAACAGTTACTGAACCATTCTTATTAAGAGTTAAAACTCCTCCTGTTGGTTTAGTTCCGTTATAATCTAACTGAATAGTAGCAGCATCTACTCCAAACTCTGAAGGAACTGCATCTTCCCAACCAGTACTACCGTCAGTCGAAGCGTCAATATCTACTGAACCTCCAGTACCAAATGTATATTTTAAATATTTACTTAATCCATCACCATTGTTTTTTATTAAAACTTTAGCAAATACATTTTCTGCCGATTTCAAAACACCATGAGCTGAACTTGCAGCTGCTTCTTTTCTTGCATCATCTATTAATCCTATTATAATTGGTGATGCTATTAACGCAATTATTGCTAAGATAACGATAACTGCTAATAATTCAATTAATGTAAAACCTTTATTACTTTTCATTTTTCTCACTCCTTAAAATATATTTTTATTCTGCATCTCCACATTCAAATTCACCATCTGTTTGACTACAAGTATAACCATTAATAATCAATGCAGAGTTAACAGTTACTGAACCATCTTTGTTCAATCTCAATGATCCTCCTGTTGGTTTAGACCCGTTGAAAGTTAATTCTGCATCGGAATTAACAATTCCCCAACCTGCTGGGGCTATTATAGCTGATCCAGATCCATACAATACTTCTACGGTACCATTTGATTGAAAGTTATATACTATATAATCAGGCAATCCACTACCACTAGCTAATAATACTTTAGCAAATACATTTTCAACTGAATGATATACTCCATAAGCTGAGTTAGCTGCTGCTTCTTTTCTTGCATCATCTATTAATCCTATTATAATTGGTGACGCTATTAATGCGATAATCGCTAAGATAACGATAACTGCTAATAATTCGATTAATGTAAAACCTTTATTATTTTTCATTTCCTCACCACCTTATATTCCTATTTATACTAATAATTATAACACACATCATAAAATATAGTCAACATTATTTAACATTTGTCGACTTTTGTATGATTATCTTATGATAATGTCTTAAGTATTATCTTTAGAAAATGTCTCACTTATAATATAATATGTCACTGAGGTGACGTGAATGAGAAAGGTCGAATTAAGAATGAATGAAAAAGAAAAATATAATATAATTAAAAACCTTGTAGACAATAATGGTAATAAAAATACTGCTGCTCTCAAATTACATATATCCAGAAGACAAGTTGATCGTCTTATTATTAAATATAAAGAGAATGGCAAATCTAGTTTTGTCCACGGTAATCGTGGGCAAGCACCCACTAAAGCGCTAGATAAGTCAATCTCTGAAAACATTATACTACTTTATCAGAATAAATACTATGATTGTAATTTTAATCATTTTAAAGATCTATTAAAAGATAGAGAAAATATAGATGTTTCTTATAATTTTATTTATGAACATCTTACAACTAATGGAATATATTCTCCTAAGATTAGAAAAGCAACTAGAAGAAAAATCAAAAAA
>CAYPGI010000103.1:0-3561 GCA_964410275.1 uncultured Muribaculaceae bacterium
TTCTATTATTAGAAGTATTATTGTTGCTATTAGCATTGGTAACATTATTATTACTATTGGCTTTAGCGTTATTATTGTTATTATTGCTTCTAGTAGAATTAGTAACATTGTTATTACTGTTAGCTCTATTGTTATTGTTATTACTTCTAGTAGCTGCACAGTTAGTTACATTGTTGTTGTTTTTTGAACTAGTATTTTTTAAATTGTTAGATTGCATATTGTTCTTTCTCATTATAATCACCCAATAATAATATGTGCTGAAAAAAAAGGATTATACAAAAAGAGAGTAATTAACATCTTCTACAATAGTTATTTGGGCAAAAAAGTCCAAACAATATTCTAAAGAAGCATATAATTAAAAATATTGGTAAGAAAAAAATTATTAAAGGTATAAAAAGGATAAATAATAGTAAATATAATAAAAAACACATAATATCAAACTCCTTGTTATAACAAATGCAAACAAAGGAATACTAATAATAATATGTGTCATTACTTTTAAAATATTAGAGTCAATATTTATCTATATATAGAAGTTAACATAATATACATTATACTAAGTTGATTATATATAAAGAATATCTATTAATTAGCAACTTTTCTAGATTGAATCTCAGCTATCTTTTCAAATACATCAGCAGCATTCTTTTCGTTGATTTCTGTGTAGCCAAGTTCTTTTAATGCTTGTACCTTAATTGTATTTAATTCTAGCGTACGGCTCATTTTTTCTTCCATACGATGTTCTATTTGAGTTACAAATCTCTTATGTGATTCTGCTAATCTCGATTTAGAAGCTCCCCCGTTATTATATAAAGTTAGGGCAGTAAACAATATACTTTCAAAAATAAATTGATCTTCTTCATCAAAAGCAAATTCTAATGGTTTTACAAAACCAGTAGCTTTAGATACATATGCTAACATGTATTTAAGTTCTTTAGAATTATCCATTGATTGTAAAAAATGATATAAGTATTTATAAATATAATATGCTTGATTATCTTTTTCATCATCAAGTTGTTCTTTGATTAAATCAACAATATTAATCATTAATTCTTTTTGTTTTTTGCCTAAGCCATTAAACACTAAGTTGGAATCCCCAAAATCATTCTTATTAGAGGTAGCAAATAAATTATTAATTCTAGTTTCAACATCTAAAATATAATCAGTGTCTACTTTAATATTATCTAACTCATCAGGCGATTTAATTCCTAATAAATTTAATAATAATACTTTTTTGTCTTTTGGCCATTTATTAATATCTTCAAGTTCTAAATAATTATAAATCATTTGTCTAGAAACGCCAAGAAACTTAGCTAATTTAACTTTTGATATTCCTAATTCTCGTAAAATTTCATTTAATCTATCCATATCTTAAAACCTCCTACTATCATTTTAACACATATGTGTCAATTGTCAAGTGTAAAGTAATAGTATAGTAAAAAATAAAAAGGGGGATATCTCCCCTATTCAATTCTTATTGTAAATAATTTTCAGCATCAACTAATAATTTTAACATCTCGACGTAAGTATCATAATCAATGATTTTAAACCCATCATCTGAATCTTCATCAATATAAGTATTTTCAAACCACAAATTAATATTTTCATATAACTCTACTCGTGTTGATATTGGAGCTTGTTTAAGTTTTTCTAACATTACGTTTAGAGTAGTTAATGCTTCTTCATTAAAATCTACTCCTGTAGTAGCATTTTTGTATAAGACATCTGTTCCAGGAGCCATTGGTTGCTCTACATAAGTATTAGTAGGTTTTGCTTCTTCATTTATAATATATTTTTGATCATTAAAATTATCAGGTACTCGATTATTAAAACTAGGTTCAGCACCAATAATTTCGACTTCAGGTTGTTTATCCTCTATAGGTTTAACATTAAAAACATTCATTCCATTAGGATCTGTATTATTCATATTTTAACCTCCTATTATAATTTTATCATATTTATATTGATTGTCAATTATTATACATACCATAATTTTTGATTATTTAATCTTACTTCTTTTATAATTCCTCCACCTAAGCATTCTTCATCTTGATAGAAAACACATGCCTGACCTGGAGTAACTGCTTTAATTTTTTGAGGGTATTTTACTAAAATATTATTAGAGTCTATATATTCTATTTCAACATCATTATCTGGTTGTCTATATCTAAATTTAGCAGTACATTTATTTGGTTTAGTCTCACTGATCCAATTTATATCTTCGATAATAGCAGAGTCGCTATACAAATATTTATTATCATCGCCATGCGCAATATATAAAACATTTTTGTTTATTTCTTTACCGACAACAAATATTCTATCTTCATTTCCTCCAATATTTAATCCTTTTCTTTGACCAATCGTATAATGCATCAAACCAATGTGATTACCGATTACTTCATTTGTTTCAATGTTTACAATATCGCCAGATTGGTTAGGCATATAATTAGTTAAAAATTTACTGAAATTTCTTTCGCCAATAAAGCAAATACCCGTTGAATCTTTCTTTTTAGCAGTTATCAAATTATATTGATCCGCAATTTTTCTAACTTCACTTTTTTCTAGATTACCAACCGGAAATAAAACATCTTTTAATTGTTCTTTTGATATTTGAGATAAAAAATAAGTTTGATCTTTATTATTATCAATACCACGTAATAACTTATTATCTTCAATCCTAGCATAATGTCCAGTTGCAATATAATCGGCACCTATTTTTTTAGCTTCTTTAATGAACATATCAAATTTAATATACTTATTACACATTATATCAGGGTTAGGTGTTCTTCCTTTTTTTAATTCTTCTAAGAAATAAGAGAAGACATAATCCCAATATTCTTTTACGAAATCAATACGGTGTAGTGGAATATTTAGCGTTTCACATACCTTTAATGCATCATTATAGTCTTGTTCTTGAGGACAAATATCATTATTAATATCAGGATTACCTAATATATCATTGTTTATACTGCTATCCCAATTTCTCATAAATAACCCTATTACATCATATCCTTGATTTTTTAGGATAATAGCAGCAACACTACTATCTACTCCCCCACTCATTCCAATTACAACCTTTTTCATAAAATCACCACATAAATTATATCATAAATTATTATTTATACCAATTATATTTTAAATACTGAAAACAAGAGTTTTATTATATTAGGTAATATTAAAGTTTCATAAGAAATAGTTAAAGTAATTGCTAGTAACGAAAATACTCCTATAACAATATACTTATTTATTATTTTTTTAAAATCTAATACTTTTCTATAAACTATCGAATTTAGCAGTTTAAGGGACAAATCAAGGGCATAAGCAACAAGAATAGTATAAATACCTATATAGATCAATTGATGCGGAAATGTCGATAATATAGAGAATAACAATCCCTTAAATTTATAATTAACAATTAATCCTCCAATCGAAAAACCTAATATAAAAGTATTAGAGAAATATAATAATATAATGATAGGTAATCCTATTATCGATATACCTAATAACCAAATAAATAAAACACTAATACTTTCTGATAATATCAAATGAAAAAAAGATTTA
>CAYPGI010000104.1:0-2085 GCA_964410275.1 uncultured Muribaculaceae bacterium
AAAACGACCTTTATCATAACCACGTATTTTTGCTTCTTTAGTTGCAGTAAAAACATCTCTAATATCATCAAATACTCCAGTATATGTAGCTGGATTACTTCTCGGTGTTCTACCGATTGGTGCTTGTGAAATATCAACAATTTTATCAATATGTTCTAATCCTTTAAAACTCTTATACTTTCCAGGTTTTTCTTTTGATCGATATAAATTGTTGCTTATTATTTTATATAAAATTTCATTTATCAAACTACTTTTACCACTACCACTTACTCCGGTAACACAAATAAAAGTGCCTAAAGGAAATTTAACATTAACATTTTTTAAATTATTTTCACTAGCTCCTTTTAATTCTAGAAACTTTTTATTACCCTTTCTACGAACACTTGGAACTTCAATTTTTTCTTTTCCACTTAAATAACGACCAGTAATACTATTATCATTATTCATTACTTCTTGAGGAGTACCAAAAGCCACAATTTGTCCACCATGATCACCCGCTCTAGGTCCAATATCAACTAAACAATCACTAGCTAGCATTGTATCAGTATCGTGTTCAACAACAATTAAAGTATTACCTAAATCACGCATTTCTAATAATGAATTAATTAAACGACTGTTATCTCTTTGATGTAAACCAATACTAGGTTCGTCTAAAACATATAAGACACCTGTTAGTCTAGAACCTATTTGAGTTGCTAATCTAATACGACCAGCTTCTCCACCAGAAAGAGTCCCAGCCATACGATTTAACGTTAAATACTCTAATCCAACATTGATTAAAAAAGTAACTCTCGAACATATTTCTTTGACAATTAAATTCGATATTTCTTTCTCTTCTTTTGTTAATTTTAATTTATTTAAAAATTCATATAATTCACCAATACTTAATTTAGTTACTTCATGTATATTTTTACCATTAATAAGTACTGATAATACAGAGTTATCTAATCTTGCACCATCACACTTTGGACAAGGAAGTTCAGTCATATATTGTTCGATCCAATCCCTGATCCAGTTACTCTTAGTTTCAATATATCTTCTTTCTAAGTTAGTTATAACACCTTCATAATAGTCTTTAATTTTTCTACTATTACCATTTTTGGATTTATAATGAAATTCCATAATATCTTTAGAGCCATATAAAACAATATCAAGTTCTTCTTTTTTTAGATTTTTAATTGGTTTTGTCATATCAATATTATAGTATTTACAGACTGTTTCAATGTTAGTAAAAGTTATATTATTAGTGTCATTATTATTTATAGCAACAATAGCTCCATCAATAATACTTAAACTACGATCTGGAATAATTAAATCTTCATCTATTTTAAGTTTAATTCCTAAACCTTTACACTCATCACAAGCTCCATAAGGAGCATTAAAAGAAAATAATCTCGGTTCTAATTCTGGCAAAGAAAAATCACAATCAGGACAAGCATACTTCTCACTCATAACAATTTCTTTACCATCAATGACATCTATTATTACTTTACCATTAGATAATTTAGAAGCCATTTCTATTGCTTCATATAATCTACTTCTTATATCATCCCTAATAATCAAACGATCAATCACAACATGAACATTATGTTTTTTGTTTTTTTCTAAAATTATTTCATCCGCTAATTCATATTCTTCATCGTCAATTCTTACACGAACATATCCTTCTTTTTTTAAGTCTTCTAATAATTCTTTATGAGTTCCCTTTTCACCATAAACAATTGGACTTAGTACTCTTATCTTGGTGTTTTCACTTAAATTCATAATTTGAATAGTCATTTCTTCAATACTTTGACTACTAATTGGCTTATGATGATTAGGACAATAAGGTATACCAATACGGGCATATAATAATCTTAAGTAGTCATATATTTCTGTAACTGTTCCAACCGTACTACGAGGATTTTTATTAGTTGTCTTTTGATCAATACTTATTGCTGGGCTTAATCCCTCAATTGAATCAACATCAGGTTTTTCAGTTCCACCCAAAAACTGTCTAGCATACGCACTAAGACTCTCTACATATCTTCTTTGACCTTCTGCATAAATAGTATCAAAAGCTAAAGAACTTTTACCACTACCACT
>CAYPGI010000104.1:2095-3486 GCA_964410275.1 uncultured Muribaculaceae bacterium
TTTGGTTAGCCTTTTCCTGGTTGTTTTGGTCTACACGCTCGTTTTCACCGTTGCCAGAGGCACATCGGCCGACATTGCCGGTTCTGAAACAGCTCTTTCAGACTCGATTAATTTATTTTTAGGCAAAGTAATATCTATATTTTTTAAGTTATTTTCTCTTGCCCCTTTTATTATTAATTGATCCATATTCACACCTCAAACATTAGTATTATACCACATTTTTTAATGATTAATCGTTATATACTATAATCATAAATATACTTTAATATTTTACCAAACAAATGTTTGATTGTCAATAAAAAAACTTAACTAATGTTAAGTTAATAATATTTATGCTTAATAAATTTGTTTTCTCTTTTTAGCTTTAACTCCATAATATTTTGAAGTATTCTACTTGTACCAGTTTTAAAATCATATTTATTTAATAAAGGATCAACTAAAATACTACATAATCCATATTCGTTTGCCCCTTTTATATCAGTAAGCATTTGATCCCCTATCATAGCTGTACTAGAAATATCACTTTCAAGTAATTTTAATGCTTTATCGAAAGCTTCTTTTTTTGGTTTATCCGCGTTTGATAGTGATATTACTTTTAATTTTTCGGCAACCGGATTAACTCTTTCAACAGAATTATTTGACACAATACATATATTAAAACCATCATCAATTAAATCTACAAATAATTTAACTAACTTTTCATCTACTTTAATATCATTGACAGGTAAAATAGTATTATCTATATCAAAAATTAAATTGACAATACCTCTTTGATACAATTCTTGATAATTAATAGAATATACACTTTTAGCATAATAATTTGGAATCATCATTTTTATTTGTTCTTTATTACCACACATTACTGATAAAAAACTCTTAAGCATAACTTTAGTTTTACTCATAATACACCTCATAGGTATTATATCATATTTTCTTATTATTGATGAAAACGAAAAAAGTTATCATATTGATAACTAATCTTTAGGTTTAAAAATAAAAGATAAAACAAATGAGAATACTATAGCTGATGTTATCCCAGAAGCAGTTAAATTAAACATTCCTGTTACTAATCCCATATATCCTATATCTCCTGCCGTTTGTAATCCACCATGAATCAACAAATGACCAAAACTAGTAATAGGAACTAAGGCACCTCCACCAGCCCATAATATAAATTTATCATAGATATTAAAAATATCTAAAAATGATCCTAAAACTACAAAAATAGTTGTTATATGACCCGGGGTTAATTTAGTGTTATCTAAAATCAATTGTCCAATTAAGCAAACAATACCCGAGAATAAAAAGGCATTTAAATATATCATTCTATTGCCTCCAAACTAATTGCATGAGCAATACTTGGAATAGATAATTTTGTATTAACTGTTGTT
>CAYPGI010000105.1:0-3484 GCA_964410275.1 uncultured Muribaculaceae bacterium
TTCTAATGTTTTAATTTTTTCTTCAAACTTCATCTTTTTATCCATTATTTTACCTCCTTAACAATAATTTCGATTGTTCCTTTATATAGTTTTAATTTCAATTCATCATTAGGTTTAATTAAAGCACTATTACTGATTACTTGTTCATCTTTATAAACAATACTATAACCTCTTTTTAAAACATTTAATGGATTTAATAATTCAATCTTTTCAATTATATTACCTAATTTAGCAGTAATCTTTTCTAGCTTTTGGTTAATAATATTATTAATCCTTTCATTCATAATATCCAAATTTTGTTTTTTATTTTCATACATTATCATTGGATTTTTTAAAATAAAAGAATTTTTAAATGTATCTAATACTAATCTAGTGTAATTTACCTTTTTATATATATTTTCATTTAATCTAATATTTAAATTGTTAATATAATTCGTTAGATCAACTATATTAGGAACTGCTAGTTCAGCTGCCGCAGTTGGAGTTGGTGCTCTTAAATCAGCAACAAAGTCCGCAATCGTAAAATCTATTTCATGACCTACTGCACTGATAATAGGTATAGATGAATTAAATATTGCTCTAGCAACAATCTCTTCATTAAATGCCCATAAATCTTCAATAGAACCTCCACCACGACCAACAATTAATAAATCGATGTCGTAGTTCTCTGCGAGTTTAATGTTTTTAACGATATCTTCTTTAGCTCCATCACCTTGTACTAAACTTGGAAACAAAACGATTTCACAAATAGGATATCTTCTTTTTATAGTAGATATAATATCTTTAATAGCGGCTCCTGTTTTCGCCGTTACCACACCTACTCTTTTTGGCATTTTTGGAATTGGTTTTTTATGGATTTCATCAAATAAACCTTCTTTAGCTAATTGTTCTTTTAATTTTTCATAAGCTAAATATAAATTACCAACACCATCTTCTAACATTTCTTCTACATATATTTGGTAGTTACCTGTTGCTTCATATACACTTATTCTTCCCACAACTAGGACTTTTACTCCATCAGTAGGTTTAAAAATTAATTTACTAGCATTACTACTAAACATAATAGCGTTTATCTTACTAGTTTCATCTTTTATTGAAAAATACATATGACCAGTTGTATGTGCTTTAAAATTGGATATTTCTCCCTTTAAAAAAACATTTCTTAAATGGTCATCGCTGTCAAACTTATGTTTTAAGTATTGAGTTACAGCGCTAACTGATAAATATTTATTATCCATAAATCACCTACTTATTATGATATACTTTGTCCAAAACTCCATTAATCATCTTTCTCACATCATCATCACTATAAGATTTAGCAAGTTCAATAGCTTCATTGATTGATACTACTTCTGGGGTTTTAGTATACATTAATTCATATATACCTATTCTTAAAATTGATTGATCAGTATTACCTAAACGATCAATTGTCCAATCATTGAGATATTTGTTTGCTAAAGCGTCTATTTCATTTTTATAAGTTATTACTCCATAAACAACTTCTTTAACAAATTCATTATCTATTTCCATAACATCTTTTATAAGTTCATCAATGTTATATTTAATTTTATTTTTTTCATAAACATTAACTTGATATAAAATAGTCATTATTATTCTTCTAAGTTCGCTTCTATTTAATTGTTCCATTTTCTCACCTATTTAATTTTATCATAGATAATAAAAAAAAGGTATTTTTTTTTAAACTTTACCTTTTTTTAATCTATAAATTTTTCTCCTGCTCCACGATATAGCATAACTACTGTCCAAATAGTTAAATATAAAAACATTACGATAAGCATTGTCCAACCTAATATAGGTATAATTAAACATAAAAGCCATATATAAGGTGAAAGATAAATTTCTTTTCCTGGAACTTCTAATTTAGCTGCTGTTAAAGCAACAATTTGAACAAAGAAAACCATTGCCATTATATACGGAACAACAATTGAACCTGTTAAAGCTTGAATAAAGTTTAATTCAACACTTGTAGTTGGTATCAAAAAGAATAAAACAAAGACTGATAATAACGCTAGTAGCCAATTCTTCCCTTTAGCATACCAAGCTTTTTTGTCAAAAACATCAACTAATGCACCAAGTACTAAAATACTTGTAGCTTGAGAAAAAATTAATAATAATAACCAAATCCACCAATTTTCTTTTTTTAATATTTTCATATTTATTCCCCTTTTCTATCTTTAATATCATTTTTTAATTTATATAATATATTTAATGCTTCTAATGGTGTTATTTCTAAAGGATTGATTTTGTTTAATTCTTCTTCTAAGAAATTATCTTCCTTTTTAACTAATTCTTCTATTGGTAATGATTCTTGAATTCTTATATCTCTTTTAACTTCTTTATTCTCATAAACTTTTAATATTTGATTAGCTCTTTTGATTAATGAATCAGGTAAAGAAGCTATTTTAGCAACATATATACCATAACTTTTATCTACGCTTCCCTCTTTAATTTTATGTAAGAAGGTTATATTTCCATTTTCTTCATAAGCACTGACATGAATATTTTTTACACCTTTTAAGTTTTGTTCTAAGTCAGTTAATTCATGATAATGAGTTGAAAAGAAAGTTTTAGCTTTAATATTCTCATGAATATATTCTATTATTGCTTGAGCAAGTGCCATACCATCAAAGGTTGCTGTTCCTCTACCTAATTCATCAAATAGAATTAAACTATTTTCTGTTGCATTCATTATAGCTTTATTCGCTTCTAGCATTTCAACCATGAAGGTTGATTCACCACTTACTAAGTCATCACTAGCACCAATTCTTGTAAATATTTGATCAAAGATTGGCAAGTTAGCTTCTTTAGCAGGTACAAAACATCCTATTTGAGCCATAATAACAGTAATAGCCATTTGTCTCATATATGTTGACTTACCGGCCATATTAGGACCCGTAATTAATAAAATACTTGTATCACTTGTCATATTAATATTATTTGGTACAAATTCTTCTTTCATTACCTTTTCAACAACTGGATGACGATTATCAATAACATATATTTCTTTATTGTTATTTAAAGTTGGTCTTATATAATTATTGTTTTCAGTCACTGTCGCAAATGATTGTAAGACATCTATTTCACTTATTACTTTAGAAATACTTTGTAATTTTGGAATATATTCTTTTATTTTTTCTCTTATTGTTATAAATAATTGATATTCTAATTCAATTATCTTTTCTTCAGCGTTTAGAATCAAATCTTCTTTTTCTTTTAAAATAGGACTAATATATCTTTCACAATTACTTAAGGTTTGTCTTCTTTCATAACCATATTCTTCTTTAACTAAGCTGACATTTCCTTTAGACACTTCAATATAATAACCAAATACTTTATTATAACCAATCTTTAGGTTTTTGATTCCTGTACGCTCTTTTTCTTCTAATTCAAATCTCGCAACGAAATCTTTACCACCTTTACGCATTGTTTTAAGTTCATCTAATTCTTGGTGATATCCTTCTTT
>CAYPGI010000106.1:0-3435 GCA_964410275.1 uncultured Muribaculaceae bacterium
ATAAAATTCATTATTTTTAAACATTTTACACACAAAATTGTTTTTTTATTATTAATTAATTTTTTAGGCATTAAAATTTATAAAATTGCATTTTTATGGTATCATTATATTAGGGTGAAATTATGCAATTAACAAAAGAAGAACTGTTTGCTTTAAATCAATATATAGGAATGTGGTACTCGGATGTAAATTGTCTTATGGATAGTGGTATTGATAGTGAAAGAGTATATCCTCAATATTCAAATCCTGTTTTTTTCCACGATGAATATAAAATTGATGATTTGCTTAAATGTATTGAATATATTTATTCAGCTATGATAAAAATGACAATGAATAATATTCCTTTAGAAAAACAATTATTTAGAGGTACAAATACTTCTGAAATAGAAAAAATCAGTAAATTAAATATATTAAATAAGTTTTTATCTACAACAACTAGTTTAAATGAAGCTACTAATATGTTTACCAATTCCAAAAGTGGAAGTCCTGCTGTTTTAGTTGTTAAAGCAAATAATTTACCATATATTGATGTTAGTTCGATAGTCAATGATCATATTCACAATCACGAACAAGAAATTGTCCTAGCACCTTTTACAAAAGTAGATTCATTAACTTTAATCAATGATGATGGAACAACAAAAATATACAGTTGTGAATTGATAAAAGAAGAATTTACTTATTTATCAGATCAAGAAACGACTATATTAAAACAAAAAATTAATGATGAACTAAAAACTGCAAGAAGTTCCTGTTATCGAGCAATTAGAGCCAGTAAGGATTGTGTAGATATTAATAATGTATTAGAAATTGGCTCAAATGAACATACACCTGAACAATTAAGAGCATATCTCGAACAAGCCAAAAAAGAATATGATGAAAGCTTACCAATATATGATAGTTGGAAACAACTTATTTCTAAATATTTAAAATCTTCATTTCGCAAAATAGAACACGATTTGGGATTTAATCAAATTCCTAATATTGAAGAAATAAATTCAAGTAATAATTATACAAATTCTACAACTGATATTGATGATAATATTTCAAAAGATGGATTGCCAACTGAAGGTATATTTAAAGTTTAGCAAATTAAAAACACTATCTTACTTTTTTAAGAATAGTGTTTTTTTGTGAATTATATATAAAGGTTGCTATCTTTAATTTCACATATATAATTTATAATAAATGCTGTAATTATAATGGATTCCGTGATTTAAAGCATTGTTCCATCTATCAAAATTTTCCACTGCTTTACTGTTAGTGCAACATCATTCCCACTTCTTAGCATTAATCCATAAACTAAATCCTCTAAACTTATCTTTTCATTTTCTTTAATATATATTCCAGAACCATAGGCATCTTTTATTTCAGTACCTATAGTTACAATATCAGGTAATTTATTTGATTCAATAGCAATTATCGCAGTCATAATTTTACTAATAGACGCAACACTTCTAGCCTGATGAATATTTTTGGAATAAAGGATTCTGTGACTATCTTGATCCATTACAATAACTGATGTAGCATTTTCTAAAGCCTTTATTTTTAAAGGAATAACAAATATTAATAACATCATTAATATTAATATTTTTTTCATTTTATCACCTAAAAGATTATATGAAAAAAAGGACCAGTTTAGTCCTTAGTATTCATACATTCCATTTATTTTATCTTCATCATCTTGACTTAAATCATCGACAAACCATTCATCATCAACCTTAGTTAATGTTAGTTCTAATGTGTATTTCACTTTTTCTTTTGCCTCTTGTAATTTATCTAATCGGTAATCAGTAAATTTACTGACACTATATTCTTCCTCAACTATAAATTCATCAGGATTCTCATTAAGGTATATATCAGCATCAGACATTATCTTATAATAATCAACTACTTCTATTTCAACAGTTACAGTAGCATCATCACCATCTATTTCCTCATCCTTCACAACATACGTTAATTTTTGATAATTTTTCTTAACGATATCTCGATATCTATCTCTTTGATTAGAGTTAAAGCTTACTTCTTCTGTGATTACTCTATCTAAATCATCTAATACATCTTTGCTTAATGTTTGATATTTTTTCAAGAATTCTTCTACTCTTTTAGTAGGGGTATTACTTAAACTTCTTACAAAATCGCATCCTGTAAAAACAATTAGTGCACATAATAAGCATATAATCTTCTTCATAATGTCCTCCTTATTATTATTATTAAATTAGTGTACTGTTTTTATACTTACTAATTTTAATATTTCTTTTATTTTGAATAAATTATTATTTTTATCTATTTCTTTAATTAAATCACGATAAATAATTTCTCTACTATTTTCTTCTTTATTAAAACATTCAAAATATAAATACTTTAATTTTTCAATATCCTCAATATGATATAATTCATTAATTATTCTATTCTTTTCTTTTATTTCTCTTCTAGTTTTGAAAGTAGGAACATTTCTTTTTTTAACAACTTTAAAGTCAACACTCACTTCTTTAACTATATCTACAACCTCTAGTATTTCAAGTTCTTCTTCTATTAATAACTTACTTACACCAATACTGATACCCTGACTATTAAATCTAACGCCTATAACATCCATTCCATCACTAAACAAACAAGCATATTTTATTTTATTAATCGATTGCTTAGAAAAGTATTCAGTTTTATTTTCAATCTTTTCTAAAAAAGAGTCATCTACTTTAATAATATTATTTCTTAACTTATTTAAATTTTCACTATTGGTTTTATATATCAATATACTTTTTATATTCAAAACATTATCTTCTTCATGCCAATCATAAAAATCATATAAATTATAATTAAAATTAATTAAAATATCGTATATATAATTCATCATTATTACCTCCCGGTATAAAAATTGATAAAAACAAAATAACAAGACCAATTAAAGCATACCAACATTCTAATTGTCTACTTATAAATTTAACATATTCCCCAAAATTATACCCAAGTGTCATTAAATTCAAATAACTTATAATATGCACACATCCAACAACAGTTAATCCAAAACCTGTTAGAAAGGCCATAAATCTGAAAAACATATAATCACCTATTTAATAGTATTCATCAGATAACAAAAAAAATGAAATTACTTTCATTTTCTTTTATATATTTTTAACCTTATCAAAATATATAGGTATATATTGCTTACATATATCTGTACGATAAAAAGCTTTTTTATTAATTGGATCATATTTTATAAACAACAGGTTTACTTCTGGTTTTTTAGTTATTTGTTGAATCAAATTACGATCGAACACTATTTTTTCTACCATAAACTCCCTCTCTTGTGCATTATATTATACCTAATAAAAAATATTTGTCAAATTGACGATTAACGATAAAGAAATCTTGCCATCATTAATTGCATATGCTATAATTTCATTATGATAGGAGTGAATATATGAACAAAGAAAT
>CAYPGI010000107.1:0-3412 GCA_964410275.1 uncultured Muribaculaceae bacterium
GTGAATATTTTGGAAATAAACTTCTAACGATAAATTCACTTATTGAAAATAAAAATGATATAGGAATTGAATCATTAGTTTTTCCAAATAAACTAGCGGTTGTTGACAAACAAGTAGTAGGATTTACTATGGATTATATTGAAAATAATATAAATTTAACAACTCTTCTGAATTCTAATATTAGCACTAGTGAAAAAGTAAGACTTCTAAAACAAGTTCAAAAAATTATTTCTAAAGTCCAATATTTAAATTTAAATCCTAAGTTTTTTCTTGGTGATATCCATGAATCTAATTTTATTTTAAATACTGATGATAATAAGGTATATGTAGTCGATCTAGATGGATGTAAAATAAGTAACAATGAAATTTATAGTATGAAATATGGTAGCTTCAATGAAAAGTTATTTGATACTCCTCATAAATATCCGCTAGATGAAAAGGATGATCCAATTCCAAATAAAAATACAGAATGGTACTGCTTTATTACTATGGTGTTAAATACCATTTCAAGTGGACCTTTATATAAACTTTTATTAGAGGACTTTTATGATTATCTTTGCTTTCTAAGAGATAATGGAATTTCAAATGAATTACTTGATTGTTTTAATAATATATACTCATCAGCAGATAATTATAAACCTGGAGAATTACTTGATTTAATCCCAGAAGATATAAGTAAGGTATCTTTAGATAACTTTTTAGTAAAAACAAAAAAGAAAGAATTTTATAAACCTTTTTTTAAATAAAAATTCATAATAGAAAAGATTGCAATTGCAATCTTTTTTAATACTAATAGTAGAAATCCTTAGTATTTCTAAATTAAAAACAATAAACTCGTATATATATGGTATAATCTATTTTGTTGGGAGTGAAGCATATGATTACAGCAACTAATATAAGTTTGATATTTAGTGATAAAAAATTATTCAAAGATATTAACGTAAAGTTTACAAAGGGGAACTGTTATGGAATAATTGGAGCAAATGGTTCAGGTAAATCAACTTTTTTAAAAATACTAAGTGGTGATTTAGAATCTACTACGGGAGATGTTGTTATTGAAAAAGGAAAAAGACTTGCAGTATTAAAGCAAGATCATTTTGCATACAATGAATATTCGATACTTGAAACAGTTATAATGGGACATACAAGACTTCATGAGATAACTGCTGAAAAAGAAAGATTGTATAGTAAAGTAGACTTTAACGAGGAAGATGGATTAGCAGTCGCAGAACTTGAAGCAGAATTTGAAGAGTTAGATGGATGGAATGTAGAATATAATGTCCAGGTATTATTAAATGGATTGGGTGTTGAAGAAAAAAATATAGAAGCTAAGATGGCTGATCTTAAATCAAGTGATAAGGTTAAGATTTTGCTTGCACAAGCATTATTTGGTAATCCTGATATTTTACTTTTAGATGAACCTACCAATCATTTGGATTTTAATGCAATTAGTTGGTTAGAAAACTTTCTAATCGATTATGATAATACAGTTATAGTAGTGAGTCATGATAGACATTTTTTAAATAAGGTATGTACTCATATTTTTGATATCGATCGTGAAACAGGTAGATTATATGTTGGTAATTACGATTTTTGGCAAAAATCTAGTGAACTTATGTTAAAACTTATAAATGATTCAAATAAGAAAAAAGAGCAAAGAATTGCAGAACTTGAAGCTTTTGTTGCAAGATTTAGTGCAAATGCCTCTAAATCTAAACAAGCAACAAGTAGAAAGAAGTCGCTTGAAAAAATACAATTAGAAGACATAACTGCATCATCTCGTAAATATCCTTTTATTAATTTTTCTGTTGAAAGACCTTTAGGAAAGGAATTATTAACAGTTACAGGTTTAACTAAAACAATTGATGGAATAAAAATATTGGATGATATTAGTTTTACTATAAATTCAGGAGAAAAGGCTGTTATACTTAGTAAAAATGATGTTGCGGCCACAACTTTATTTGAAATACTAAGTGGTAATATGGAACCTGATTGCGGAACTATAAAATGGGGGACTACTGTTACAACAGATTACCTAGCATTAAATAATGAAAGTTTTTTTAATGATAATAACTTAAATCTTATTGATTGGTTAAAACAATATTCGACTGATAAAACAAATACATTTATTAGAGGATTTTTAGGAAGAATGTTATTTAGTGGTGATCAAACATTAAAACAAGTAAAAGTATTATCAGGTGGAGAAAAAATGAGATGTATGTTTTCAAAATTGATGCTTAGTGGTGCTAATTGTTTATTATTAGATCAACCAACCAATCATCTTGATTTAGAGTCAATACAATCTTTAAATGATGGATTAGTAAAATATACTGGTTCAATTTTATTTTCATCACATGATTATGAATTTATTTCTACTATTGCGGATAAAGTAATTGAAATAACTCCAAAGGGAGTATTCCAAAAGAGTATCAAATTTGATGAATACTTAGAAGATATAAATATTCAAAAGCAATTAGAAGAGATGTATAAATAATAATGATTTTTAAAAAAAGTAAGTATTCTTTTAAAATCACCATTTAAAGATGGTGATTTTTGTTTATATATGTATCTAATTAATAATTGATAAATATAATATTATTAGATTAAAAAAATAGATATTTAAATATCTATCTCATTAATCAAATATCCCTTTTACGAGTAAATAAGAAAGTCACAAGTCCACCTAATACTGCACCACCTAAACCATAGGCAATATTTTCTGTCATATTATTATCGTCATCAAGATCATCAATATTGTCATTTTCAGTACCATTATTATTATCTAACATGTCATCATTATTGTTGTCACCATTATTGTTATTATAACCATTATTGTTGTTATTATCATTGTTAATGTCGTTATCATCATCATTATCTAATATGTCATTGTCATCAGTGACATTGTTGTTATTATTATCATCAATAAGTCCATTATTATTTGGGTCATTAGTAGTCGTATTATCTTGTGCTGAAATAATTTGTATATTAATAAACAAAACGGCAACTATTATTAATAATAGTTTAAATAATTTTTTTTCCATAATTTCCTCCTTCTCTTATAGTATTACCATAATAAAGGATTTTATTATTTATTAAAGTACCAATTATTACTATTTTTTTTTAATTAAAGGTAAAATAGGTTGACAATATTATATATAAAAGGTAAAATATAGAAAGTTTAAATGAATTTTTAAATTAGAAATTTTTGTAATATTGAAATTGATTAAATACATCAATCTTATTTTATACACAATTTAAAATTTATATCAATTAAAATATGACAATTTTTTTGACAAAAAAGACAAAAAGTCTTGCCAAAAAATTTAAATTAATGTATACTTATGAAGTCAACGCAAAAATTAAATGGGCTTGTAGCTCAGCTGGTTAGAGCGCACGCCTGATAAGCGTGAGG
>CAYPGI010000108.1:0-3272 GCA_964410275.1 uncultured Muribaculaceae bacterium
ACTGAATGTATTGATTATGAAGAATTAATTGAATTAGCTAAAAAAGAAAAACCTAAAATGATTATTGCGGGAGCTAGTGCATACTCTAGAACGATTGATTTTAAGAAGTTTAGAGAAGCTGCGGATAGTTGTGGTGCTTATTTAATGGTCGATATGGCTCATATAGCGGGTTTAGTCGCAGTAGGATTACATCCAAGTCCTTTTCCTTATGCTGATATTGTTACATCAACTACTCATAAGACTCTAAGAGGACCTCGTGGTGGTTTGATTCTTACTAATAGTGAAGAAATAGCTAAAAAAATAGATAGAATAATATTTCCTGGTATTCAAGGTGGTCCTTTAATGCATGTCATCGCAGGTAAAGCACAGTGTTTCTATGAAGCATTACAACCTAGTTTTAAGACATATCAAGAACAAGTATTAAAAAACATAAAAGTATTATCTGATACTTTAATAGATGAAGGATTTAAAATAATTTCAGGTGGTACTGATAATCATTTAATTCTAGTAGATATTAAGGGTTCTATTGGAATAACTGGTAAGGAAGCAGAAACCATTTTAGATAAAATCAATATAACTTGTAATAAAAATACTATTCCTAATGAAACTGAATCTCCTCAAAAAACAAGTGGGATAAGATTAGGAAGTCCAGCGATGACAAGTCGTGGTCTAAAAGAAGATGATTTTAAAGAAATTGGTCAAATTATCAGTAATGCTTTAAAAAATAAAGATAATGAAGAACAATTAAAAGAGTTAAAACAAGCAGTATTAGATTTAACTAAAAAATATCCTTTATATGAATAGGGGTGAATTATGGATAAAAATATAGATGGTAAAAAAATCAGTAAAGTTATCAAAGAAAATATTAAAGAGTTTACTAAAGACTTAATTGTTAAACCTGGTTTAGCAGTCATCCAAATTGGAGATGACTCAGCTAGTGATATTTATATTAAACAAAAAGAAAAAGCTTGTCATGAAGTAGGTATAACATTCAAACATTATAAGTTTGATAAAAACGATACTGAAGAAATGATAATAAATAAAATAATAGAACTCAATAATAACCAATATATTTTTGGTATTATTGTTCAATTACCAATACCTGCTGGTTTTAATAAACATCGTATTATCAACACTATTAGTCCTGATAAAGATGTCGACGGATTAACAGAAGCTAGTTTAGGTCGTCTAATGGGAGGCAAAGAAGGTTTTGTTTCATGTACTCCTGCTGGTATTATGTATTTACTAAAATCATATGACATAGATGTCGCTAGAAAGCATGTCGTCATTATTGGTAGAAGTGAATTAGTAGGTAAACCTTTAATGAATTTAATGTTAAATAATGACGCTACTGTAACAGTTTGCCACTCAAAAACAATTAATATGGATACCATAACTAGACAAGCTGATATCTTAGTTGTTGCGACTGGTCGTAAAGATTTAATCACAGCTAATATGATTAAAAGTAGTGCCATTATTATTGATGTCGGAATCAATCGGGTAGAAGGCAAAGTATATGGAGATGTCAACTATGATGATGTTTATGAAAAAGTAAGTTATATAACACCTGTTCCTGGTGGAGTAGGTCCAATGACTGTTGCCATGCTTTTAAATAATGTTTTGATTAGTTATAAAAAATCTGATAAAAGTTTTAAATATAAAAACCTAGTAAAAGAATATACTATTAAATTAAATGATGGTAATGAATATCAAGTTTTAGATACATTAAAGTTAGATAATAAGACATATTTATATCTCATCGATAAGATTGACAGAACAAATATTTTATTTTGTGAACATGATCAAGAAAACGATGAATTAAAAATAGTTAGAAATGATGAACTTAGAGAAAAATTATCATACTTATTATTTGAAAAACATGTGAATTGAGGTATATATGAAATTAATAGATAAAAACACTACTTATATTGAAGAGTCGGTGAAAATAGGTGAAAATACTATTATATATCCTAATGTTACGATTGAAGGAAAAACAATAATAGGAGATAACTGTATTATTCATAATGGTAGTTATATTAAAGATTCTATTATAGGAAACAACAATACTATTTATAGTTCATATATTATGGGAAGTAAATTAGGTAATAACAATCAAATAGGACCTTTTGCTAATATAAGACCTAATAATGACATTAAAGATAATATTAAAATAGGTTCATTTGTAGAATTAAAAAATAGCATTATAAATAGTGGTACTAAAATACCTCATTTATCCTATGTAGGAGACTCGGAAGTAGGAAGTAATGTCAATATAGGGTGTGGGGTAATAACTGCTAATTACGATGGTAAAAACAAGTATAAAACAGTAATTGAAGATAATGTCTTTATCGGATGTAATAGTAATTTAGTAGCGCCACTTACACTACATAAGCATTCATTTGTTGCAGCTGGTTCAACTGTTACTGATGATGTCAATGAAAATGCTTTATGTATTGCTAGAGCAAGGCAAGTAAATAAAGATAATTATAGTAAAGAATAGGTGATAGAATGAAAAAGTTTTTTAATGAATTTAAATCCTTTGCAGTTAAAGGAAATGTACTAGACATGGCTATTGGGGTTATTATTGGTGGAGCTTTTGGAAAAATAGTTACATCACTAGTAAACGATATATTAATGCCATTACTGGGTTTATTACTTGGCGGTTTAGATTTTAATCAATTAACCTTCCAATGGAAGGATACAGTAATATCATATGGATTATTTTTACAACAAATAGTAGATTTTATAATTATAGCTTTCTCTATCTTCTTCTTTATGAAAATAGCAAACAAATTAAAGGAACTTACTAAAGAAGAAGTAAAAGAAGAACCAAAACCTACTATTGAGCCAAAAGATATATTACTTCTAGAAGAAATTAGAGACTTATTAAAAAAACAAAATAAAAGTAAAAGCAAATAAAAAGCTTTTATTTTTTTCGTTGACAATTATAAATAAATTTCTTATAATAAGTAAACAACAGGAGGTTATTGTTAATGGCAAAATGTCGTAATCTAGTATTCTATTATGATCCTATTTTTGGAATGAGATTTAGTACAGTTGAAAGCATGCAAGGTTCTACTATTTCAACACCAAATAAAGGAAAAGTAAAAAAAATGACTACTAATTTAGCAAGCAATTCGTATTTTAATCGAAAACCAACTATTAGAAAATAAAGTATTTTTGTAGAAAAGACTTGCCAAAGACAAGTTTTTTTGATATCATTATATTGCATTTGTAAATGGCGAGGTAGCTCAGCTGGCTAGAGCGTCCGG
>CAYPGI010000109.1:0-3257 GCA_964410275.1 uncultured Muribaculaceae bacterium
ATAATGATGTATTATGAAAACTATATGTTTATTTTCAAGAAAAATGGTACTAAATATACAGAATCTTACTATGAGTTATATTTTACTGCTTACTCATTATATAAAATTAATAAAAATGTTTTAGAATATAACAATCCAGAATTAGAAGCTCAAAGTGGGTGTATAAAAAACAACGGTGAAAATGTATATAAACATTTTAATCGTTTAAATATTGTAAAAAAAGATCCAATTAAAACAATTATGGAACTTAAAAACGAACAATTAAAAGATTTACTTGATAATGGAATTAACCCAACTGTTGAATTACTATTACCAAACAAAACTTATTTTGGAAGAAATATTGAAGTAGAAGAAGAAAAAGAAAATGAACCAGTTCCAGAAAAAGTTACTAATTCTTTTGATAAAAAGGAAATTTTAGATAGAATTGAAAAAATAACTAAAGAATTAGATGATTTAAAAAAATTAATAGAAGATAAATAAAAGAGTTACAAAACTCTTTTATTTGTATATACAAAATGTTATAATTAAGTAGGTGATATAAATGATATATTTAGATTATTCGGCTACAACACCTGTTAATAAAGAGGTATTAGATAGTTTCAATAAAGCTTGTTTAGACTATATCGGAAATCCTAATTCTTTTCATAGTTTAGGAGTTAAATCAAATGATTTAATCAATAGTGCGACTAAACAAATTGCTAATTTATTAAAAGTAAAAGAATCAGAAATTATTTATACTAGTGGAGCTACTGAATCCAATAATTTAGCGATAAAGGGAATTGCTTTAAAGTATCAAAATAGGGGAAAACATATTATTACAACTGCTTTAGAACATTCTTCTATTTATGGGCCAATTAGTTATTTAGAAAACTTTGGTTTTGAATGTGATTTTGTAAATATTGATGAAAAGGGATTAGTTGACCTTGAACATTTAAAGTCATTAATGCGAGATGATACTATTTTAGTTTCCATTAATTCTGTTAATAGTGAAATTGGAATTATACAACCTATAGAAAAAATAATAGAAGTACTAAAAAATTATCCTAAGTGTTTTTTTCATATGGATATGACTCAAAGTATTGGTAAAATTGATATACCATTTGATAATATTGATTTAATTAGTTTTTCAGGTCATAAGTTCTTTGGAATGAAAGGTATTGGTTGCTTAATAAAAAAAGAAAAAGTAATGTTAGAACCTATCATTCATGGTGGTAAAAGTACTACAGTTTATCGAAGCGGAACTCCAGCTTTACCATTAATAGTATCGCTTTCAAAAGCTCTTAGATTAGCGTACACTGATATTTCAAATCATTATGATAAAGTAATGGATTTAAATAGAAGATTAAAAAATAGTTTAAGTAAGTATGATTTAGTTCGAATAAATAGTAATGAATTATGTTCACCATATATATTAAATTTTAGTATCCTAAATATTAAACCTGAAACCTTTGTTCATGCATTAGAAAAATACGAAGTATATATTTCTACTCAAAGTGCATGTTCTACTACAAACACAATATCAAAATCTGTTTTAGCTCTTACTAATGATGAAAAAAGAGCTAGTTCTTCATTGAGAATTAGTATTTCTTATATAACTACAGAAAAAGAAATAGATGAATTTATGAATATTTTTGATAAATGTTATAATTCATTAGAGTTTGTTGGTAAATAATATGAAAATTGTAAGAGTAAGCGCTATATGGTGCGGTGGATGTTTAGTTATGAATAAAGTATGGAAAGAAATAACTAATGAGTATCCTGATATTGAAGTAGTTAAATATGATTATGATATGGATGCAGAAATTGTCAAAGAATTAAAGGTTGGAGATATTTTGCCAGTCACTATTTTTTATAATAATGGTGAGGAAGTAACAAGGTTAATAGGAGAAAAAAACAAACAAACAATTATTGATACAATCAATAAGTTATAGAAGAGGTAAAAATGAAATTATTTAAAAGTATTTTAATAAGTTTAATTGTCTTCCTTTGTTTACCAATTGTAGTGAATGCTAAGGAAGATGTCAATATATATTTATTTCATGCAAGTTGGTGTCCACACTGTAAGGATGAAATAAAATTTCTTAATTCACTAGAAGATGAGTACGATAATATCAACATATATAAGTATGAAACTTCTAATAATGATAATTATGATTTAATGATGAAAGTAAAGAATAGATTAGGATTAACTGGTGCGGGTATTCCGTTTACTGTAATTGGAGAAAAAGTATTAAGTGGTTATTCAACTGATGAGACAACTGGTTCTGTCATAAAGGAATTAATTGCTTATTATTCAGAAAATAGTCATCGTGATATTGCTCGCGAAATAATTACTAATGGTGATTTAAAAGAGTCTATTAAAGATCCTAGGGATTTAACTGATATTACTAATAAAACTAATGAAGAAAAAAAAGGAAACACTAGTAATATTGTTAAAGGGGTACCATTCTTTGGAGATGTAGATGCTAAAAAAATATCTATACCTTTATTAGGAGTTGTCTTAGGAGTAATTGATGGCTTTAATCCATGTGCAATGTGGATTCTATTATTCTTAATAAGTATGTTAATTGGTATGAATAATAAGAAAAGAATGTGGGCAATTGGGTTAACCTTCTTAATTACATCAGCTGTTGTTTATATGCTATTTATGGTAGCTTGGTTAAATGTTGCATTAGCTTTATTTAAAGTAAGACCAGTTATGATTGCGATTGGACTTGTTGCTTTAATAGGTGGATTTGTCAATTTAAGGAGTTATAAAAATGCTTCTAAAGATGATGGATGCCATGTTGTTAAAGAAGAAAAAAGAAATAAAATATTTGATAGAATTAGAAAGTTTACAAAACAAAAAAGTTTTATTCTAGCTCTTTTAGGAACAATGGCTTTAGCTTTCTCAGTTAATTTAGTAGAACTTGCTTGTTCAGCTGGTATTCCAGTTATCTATACTCAAATATTAGCTATTAACGAATTATCATGGATCGAAATGGCTATGTATATTCTAATATATATTTTCTTCTTCTTATTAGATGATTTAATAGTATTTGCTATAGCTATGAAGACTTTAACTGTTACAGGATTCACTACTAAATATAGTAAGTATTCACATTTAATTGGTGGAATATTAATGGTTATTATTGGATTATTACTATTATTTAGACCTGATATATTAATGTTTAATTTTTAAATAAAAAACGATATAAAAATATATCGTTTCTTTTTTTATTCTACAGTAACAGATTTAGCTAAGTTTCTAGGTTTAT
>CAYPGI010000110.1:0-3129 GCA_964410275.1 uncultured Muribaculaceae bacterium
ATTAAATAATGATGAACAAGGGGGGTTTAAAAAAACCGTAATCAACTGGTATCCTGGCCATATGGCTAAGACTAAAAGATTAATTAGTGAGAATCTTAATTTTATAGATGTTGTGTATGAAGTAATTGATGCGAGAATACCATATTCATCTAAAATAATAGATTTAGATAATTATATTAAAGATAAACCAAGAATCATGATTATGACTAAAATAGATTTATGTGATACAAAAGAAACTGAAAAGTGGATTAAATATTATGAGCGTTTAGGTTATAAAGTAATTGGTATGGATTTAGAAAATAATCCTAATACTAAAAAGTTAATCAGTATGACTACTGAATTAATGGAAGAAAAAAATATTATTCGTGAATCTAAAGGAATGATTAGAAGGAAAACAAGAGTTCTTATTGTAGGAATTCCTAATGTTGGTAAGAGTACTTTGATTAATCGTTTAGTAGGTAAAAAAGCTGTTCAAGTAGGAAATAGGCCGGGTGTTACTAAAAACTTAGACTGGATTAGAATAAATGATGATTTAGAATTATTAGATACTCCAGGTATCTTATGGCCTAAGTTAGAAGAACAATTAGTAGCGTTCAATCTCGCTTCTTTAACAGCCATCAAAGAAGAAGTGTTGCCATTATTTGATGTCGTTGAATATATCTTAAATACACTATATAAATATTATCCAAAGGTTTTGGAAGATAGATATGGTATTAGTGAAGTAAGTGATGATATCATTGAAACTTTGGATGTTGTTGGTAAAAGAAGAGGATGTTTAATAAAAGGTGGGGAAATTGATTACGAGAAAGTAGTAAGTATTATTATTAATGAAATTAAAGATGGCGTAATAAAAAATATTACTTTTGATCGAATAGAGAATTATGAAAAATAGTAATCGAAATGTATTAACTCTAGCTTATATAGGTGATGGTATTTACGAAGTATATGTTAGAGAGTATTTAGTAAAACAAGGAATAGAAAAAGTAAATGAACTACAAAAGTTAGCTGTCAATTATGTCAGTGCTAGAAGTCAATCAAAGTATTTAAAAGAGATGATTGATTTAAATATGTTTAGTGAAGAAGAATTAAATATTATTCTTAGAGCTCGTAATCATAAAGGAGCAAGTCATCCAAAGAATACGGATATTGTTACTTATAAATACGCTACTGGATTAGAAGCTTTAATAGGTTCTTTATATCTAGATAATAATAAAACTAGAATTGATGAAATAATGAATTATATTTTAAATAAATAAGGGGGATAATATGCTTGTATATGGAAAGAATGTTGTAAAAGAATATTTGACAAGTAATAAAAAAATATATCAGGTTTATGCATATAAACAATTTGATGATAAAGAAATATTAAATGGATTAAAAGATAGTAAAATAACTTTTTTAGAAAAATATGAGTTAGATAAAAGGGTTAAGGGGAACCATCAGGGTATAATATTAGAAGTAGAAGATTTTAAATATACTGATATTGACGATATTATTAAAGAAAATGGCACTATTGTTATGTTAGATCATATTGAAGATCCACATAATTTTGGCGCTATTATTCGTACTTGTGAAGCAGCGGGAATAGATGGAATTATTATTCCAAAGAATCGCAGTGTCGAAGTAAATGAAACAGTTATAAGAACTAGTGTAGGATCTAGTAATTATATGAAAATAGCATTAGTAACTAATTTAAGTAGTACTATTAAGTATTTAAAAGATAAAGGTTATTGGTTTATAGGAACTGATATGGATGGTACTAATTATCGTGAACTTGATTACAGTGGTTCTGTTTGTTTAGTAATTGGCAGTGAAGGAAATGGTATTAGTAGAATTATAAAAGAATCATGTGACTTTATTGCTACTATACCAATGAAAGGTAAAGTTAATAGTTTAAATGCTTCTGTAGCAGCAGGCATTGTTATTTATGAAGCAATGAATAGAAAGTAGGTGGCATATGAATTATCGTGATTTTAATGATAATGAGTTAATAGCGTATATTAAAGAGGACAACGAAGAAGCTAATAATATTATCTTTGAAAAATATCGTCCACTTATTGTAGGTGCAGCTTCACGAATGTTTAATTATTGTAAAAATAGTGGTTTAGAATTAAATGATTTAATTCAAGAAGGTATGCTAGGACTAAATCAAGCTTTAAATAGTTTTGATACAACTAGAGATATAACTTTTTATACATATGCTAAAACATGTATTGAAAGAAAAATAGTTTCTTTGGTAGTATCTTCTAGAAGACTAAAACATAAGATATTAAATGAATCAATTTCTATTGAAGTATATAATGATAACGATGAAGTTGTTAATTTAGAAAAGTTACTTAGTGATAGTAGTACTAATCCTGAAACAATAATGTTTGATAATGAACATAATAATGAATTAATTGAAACAATAAAAAGTCATTTAACACCCCTTGAACAACAAGTATTTGAATTAAAGATAAATAACTTTAACTATAATGAAATCGCAGAGATTTTAGATAAAGATAGTAAATCAATTGATAATGCTCTACAAAGAATAAAAAACAAAATAAAAGAAAAGATATTATTGACAAAAAAATAAGGATGTGGTATTCTTGCTATAGACACATCAAGTGTTTTTATTTTGAAATTAAAAGTAGGTGAAGGAATGAAAAAAATATTAAAGTTTTTCATTGGTGTCAAAAAGGAAATGGCTAAAGTTAGATGGCCAAACAAAAAAGAAATGATTAAATATTCAATCGCAACCATCTCGTTTATTATATTTTTTGGAGTATTCTACGCTTTAACAGATTTTATCTTAGCGGGAATTAAGACAATAATAGGTTAATGCAAAAAGAATGGTATGTGGTCAATACATATTCTGGCCACGAAAACAAAGTAAAAGAAAAATTAGAGATGCGAGCAAATTCAATGGGGATGGAAGATTATATTTTTAGAGTAATTGTTCCAGAACAAATTGAAGTTGAAATTAAAGATGGAACTAAAAAAGAAAAAGTTAAAAAAATGTTTCCAGGTTATATCCTAGTTGAAATGGTTATGACTGATGATGCATGGTTTGTCGTTCGTAATACCCCTGGAGTTACAGGATTTATTGGTTCTTCTGGTAAAGGAGCTAAACCATTTCCATTAACT
>CAYPGI010000111.1:0-3101 GCA_964410275.1 uncultured Muribaculaceae bacterium
TGATGGAATAATTGATATAGATATAACGAAAATGGCTTTAGACAAATTAAAAGTAGATTGCTTAGGGTTAGATGAAACAGACTATAACTTATTAAAATCTATTATTGAAAAGTTTAATGGTGGACCTGTTGGAATTGAAGCTATTGCTTCGAGTATAGGTGAAGAACAAACAACAATAGAAGATGTATATGAACCTTATCTGTTACAAAATGGTTTTTTAAAGAGAACTAATAGGGGAAGAGTTGTAACCAAAAAAACTTATGAACATTTAAAGATTGAATATCAAGATAAAATATTTTAAAAAAGATTATATATCTTTTTTTATGATATAATAAATTAGTAAATGAGGTTGATTATGAAAACAGAAGATTTTAATTTTGATTTACCAGAAAAACTTATTGCTCAAACACCATTATTAAATAGAGAATCTTCAAGACTATTAGTACTTGATAAAAATAGTGGAGATATTAAGCATAAGCATTTTAATAATATAATAGATTATTTAGAAGAAGGAGATACTCTTGTATTAAATGATACTAAAGTAATACCTGCTAGACTATATGGTATAAAAGAAGATACAAAAGCTGTTATTGAAATATTAATGTTAAAGGAAGAAAATGATGATTGTTGGGAGTGTTTAGTTAAACCTGCTAAAAGAGTAAAAGAAGGTACTATTATTGATTTTAATGGTATTTTAAAGGCAGAATGTACTCAAGTAAAAGAAGAAGGAATTAGAATATTTAAATTATTGTATAATGGTATCTTATATGAAATATTAGATAAATTAGGAGAGATGCCATTACCTCCCTATATACATGAAAAGTTAAAAGATCAAAATAGGTATCAAACAGTGTATGCCAAAAATGTTGGAAGTGCTGCTGCGCCTACAGCTGGATTACATTTTACCACTTCTTTATTAGAAAAAATAAAAGATAAGAAGATTAATATAGCCTATATAACTTTACACGTTGGATTAGGAACTTTTAGACCAGTTAATGTTGAAGATATCACAAAGCATAAAATGCATAGTGAGTATTATATGATGAGTAAACAAACAGCTGAAATACTAAATGAGACTAGAAATAACAATAAAAAAATAATTAGTGTAGGAACAACTTCTACTAGAACATTAGAAACAATAATGGATAAGTATAATACTTTTAAAGAGTGTAGTGGTTGGACAGATATATTTATCTATCCAGGATATCAATTCCAGGCAATTGATGCTTTAATTACTAATTTTCATTTACCAAAATCAACATTGATTATGTTAGTGAGTGCTTTTGCTAATCGAAAGATTGTATTAAATGCTTATAATGAAGCAATTAAAGAAGAATATCGTTTCTTTTCATTTGGAGATAGTATGTTAATAAAATAAGGGTGATGTTATGAATAAAGTAATTGTTATTGTAGGACCTACGGGTGTAGGAAAGACAAAGTTAAGTATTAGTTTAGCAAAAGAACTTAATGGTGAAATTATCAATGCTGATAGTACTCAAGTATATAGGGCTTTGGACATAGCGACCGCTAAAGTAACTAAAGAAGAACAAGAAGATATACCTCATCATTTATTTGATATTAAAGATATTGAAGAAGATTATACTGTCTATGACTATCAAAAAGATTCAAGGTTTAAAATTGAAGAAATATTATCTAAAAATAAAACTCCTATTATGGTAGGAGGTACTGGTTTATATATTAAAGCTAGTTTATATAATTATGACTTTAAAGAAGAACAAGTAAAATATAATTATGAAGAATTTTCGAATGGAGAATTATATGACAAGTTGTTATCAATAGATCCAAATACTACTATTCATAGAAACAATCGTAAGAGAGTAGAAAGAGCTTTAAGTTATTATGAAATCAATCATAAAGTATTAGGCGATAAGGATAAGAGTGATCGGTTAATATATGACACTATAGTAATAGGATTAACGTTAAATCGTGAAGAATTATATTCTATTATTAATAAACGAGTAGATATAATGATTGATAATGGTTTAATTGAAGAAGCTATTACTTTATATCAAAGTAATATTCGAACTAAAGCAGTTCTAACCCCAATTGGTTATAAAGAGTTATTTGAATACTTTGAAGGTAAAAAGGAATTAGAAGAATGTATAGAACTAATTAAACAAAAAAGTAGAAGATATGCTAAAAGGCAATATACTTGGTTTAATAATCAAATGAATGTTAAATGGTTTAATGTTGATATTAAAAACTTTAATAATACTATAAATGAAATATTAGAATATATTAAAAGATATTAAGCATTTTGCTTAATATCTTTTTTTACATTCATAATTACTGGTAGGATAATAGGTTTTCTACCGGTTTTATCATATATATATGGTGTCAAAGATGAAATAATTTCACTTTTAACATCAGTATAATTAATAGGTGCTTTAAGTTTAGAAGTTATAGCTTTCTTACTGATTTCTTCTAATTGTTTTAGTAGTTCAGTATTGTCATTAACTAAGACAAATCCTCTTGTTGTAATATTAACTTTACCTAATAATTCACTAGTAGTAGCATCAATATTAGCTATAACAATAACGATTCCGTCGCTAGCCATTACTTTTCTATCCTTCATAACAGCATTACTTACATCTCCGATACGATTACCGTCGACATAAGTATCCCCAGCTTGAATAAAACCGGATTTTTTAATATTACCTTTATATAGAGATAATACCTCACCATTACTTAAGACAAAAGTATTTTCTTTTGGAATACCACATTCAATAGCGATATCAGCATGCTTCTTTAACATACGATATTCGCCATGGAATGGCATAACATATTTTGGCATTATTAATCTGATCATTAATTTTAACTCTTCAGCACTTCCATGACCACTAGTATGAATATCATTTAGTGATGTATTAGTATGAACTGTAACACCCTGTAGATATAACTTATTAATAGTTCTTGAAATACTTAAAGCATTTCCTGGTATAGCTGATGATGAGAATATAACAAGATCATCTGGTTGTAATTTGATTTGACGGTGATTACCATTAGCAATTCTACTTAGGGCAGCTAGTGGTTCTCCTTGACTACCAGTACAAAGTAAACATACTTTTTCTGGTGGCAAT
>CAYPGI010000112.1:0-3099 GCA_964410275.1 uncultured Muribaculaceae bacterium
TTTGATTTGTCCTATTTCTTTTAAATACATTCTAACAGGATCATTAATTGTTAAATCCTTAGTTAAAATATCATCTCCTAGTAATAATTTATCAACCTTTTCATTACCACCATCAGTCTCATCTTCACTAATAATAGCAATATTATTTTCATTGAATAAATTATATAATTCATCTAAAGAATCACTATCCAAATCTAACCCTTTTAGTGAGTTAGCTAATTGTTCATAAGTAATGTAACCACTTTCAATCCCCATTTTTACTAATTCTTGTTTTCTTTCATCAAATGATTTAATTTCGTTAATCATTAATATCCCCTCTCTTTAACTTAATAATTTGTTCAGCTATTTTTGCTTTTTCTAATGGATCAATTTCTTCGGCAATTTTTTCATTTAATTTTTTTATTTGAAAGTTTATGTTATATTCCTTAATAACATCGATATAATCATTTATTTCATCGACAGTATATTCTTCTTTAAGATTTAATGACTCTATCTCCCCTATTGTTTTTAGTGCTTCCTCGTTATCATTTAAGCTAGTCAACAAATCAGCAACATTGATATAATTATTATCTTTATAAAAAATACTTATTTCATATGCCAAATAACGATATTTATCAGTTGGCATATATGTAATCTTTTTATTATATATTTTAATAACCTCTTTGTTTTTTAACATATAAAAGATTAGATACTTCTCTGCTTTTTCATATTTACTTTCTTTTGTTACTTTAACTGGTTTTATTTCCTTTATTTTCTCTTTTTCTTGAGGTTTTAACTTACTTTCTAAAAACTCAATATCAAGATTAGATTCCTCACTAACCTTTTTTAAAGTAATCTCCCTTAAAATATCATCATCGATTTTATTTAATTCACTAATGATATTATTAACATATTTTGCTAAATCTTCACTATTAGATAAATCTTTTTTGTTTTTTAAATAAGATAATTTAAAATCCATTACATTCATTGGATTTTCTAATTTAAGTAAAAACTTATTAAGGTCCTTTTTGATATAGTCATCTGGATCCATTTTATCTTCTAACCTAATAATTTTAGGAATAACTCCAACATCAATAAGTTCATTAGCACAAGCCATCGTAGCCTTGGCACCAGCTTCATCACCATCAAAACATATAATGACCTCTTTAGCCATTCTCTTTATTAATAAAGCTTGATTTTTAGTGACTGCTGTTCCTAAAGTAGCAACCGCGTTTTTAATCCCTGCACTATAAGCTCTAATAACATCCATCTGTCCTTCCATAATAATTACTTTATTACTTAAACGACATTCTTCTTTAGCCCTACTAAAGTTATATAATAATTCACCCTTTTTAAAAATAACTGTTTCTTTAGTATTAATATATTTAGAAGTATCTTCATTATTATAGATACGACCACTAAAACCAACAACTTTACCATTTATGTCTTCAATAGGAAACATGATACGATGATAAAAGATATCATTTAAACCATATTCATTATTTATTACTAAGCCACTTTGAATTAATTTTTTAGCATCATACTTCTTTTTAATTAATAAGTTAGTTAATAGTTTATGATCTTCAAGGGCTAGTCCAATTCCAAAAGTTTTAATAATCTCTTCGTTAAGTCCCCTATTATTTAAATACTCTTTAGCATTTCTTCCCTTTATAGTATTGATGTTATTTTGATAAAATTTTGCTCCAATATCGTATATTTCATATAACTCACTAAATTTTTGTATATTATTGTTATTAGTATTAACACTAATATTAATAGGAATTCCTGCTATATCAGCACACTTTTTTAAAGCTTCAGGAAAAGGTATATTTTCATAATCCATTATAAACTTAAATACATTGCCTGTAGCCCCACATGAAAAACAAGTATATATTTGTTTATCTTTCGATACACTCATACTTGGATTCTTATCGTCATGAAAAGGACAAACACCAAAATAGTTTTTTCCCTTAGGAATAAGTGGCATATAGCCTGATACAATATCAACTATATCAATACTATTACGAATATTATTAATTACTTCTGTTTCAATCATACTCATATAACAACTCTCCTAATATAAATATACGACAAAACTTTTCATTATCCTTTTTTCTTTGATTATTTCTTTAATTTTACATAAACTAATATAAGGAGGCTACTTATGAATCACATAAAAACAAAGCTTATTGCAGTACTTATTATTTTCATACTTTCATTCCTATTTCATTATTTATATCAATGGTTACCAAATCCGATTTTCGCAATCTTCTTTCCAGTTAATGAAAGTATATGGGAACATATGAAATTATTATTTACTTCAATTGTTTTTTACGGTGCCATAGACTATTACTTAATGACAAAATATAAGATTAAATTTAATAATTTTTTATTTGCTTTATTTATTAGTTCGCTTGCTAGTATTCCAATATATTTGACTATTTATCTGCCCTTTTATTATATATTAGGAGAAAACTTATTTGTCAGTATTTTAATTCTTTTAATTGTGATTGTCATCTCCCAAATAATTAATTACTATATTCAAAAAAGAAACAATATCTACATTGATATTATTTCTTGTATTTTTATTATTATAACTTTTATTGTATTTGGTTATCTAACTTATTATCCTTTTATAACAGACCTTTTTTATGATAAAGGTAATAAATTATATGGTATTAATACCTATTATCTAGGGGATTAAACCAAAACCAGTACCAATATACCTACCACCTTGATTTTTTGCTAAAGTAGGAGGATTATTATACAGTTTTCCTTTAACAATTAAAGTAGTAGAATGTCCGCCATCTAAATTGGCTGCATTATGAGCACCATATTTCAAAAATACATCAATCATATTTTTTATACTAGCACCGTTAATATAGTTTTCACCATCAGCTACTAAAAATAAGACAATTCCATCTTTTCTTTGGGCAATAGCTGTTCGAGGTGAATAACCCCATGGATCACCAACAATTTCCATTGGTTTACCATTGACAATTAAAAATGGTCCGAATTGCACTGCATCACGGATGTTGTGTTTATTTAAGGCATCCTCAGCATTTGAATTAACTAGGACAAGCTTATCATCTTTATTAAAACCAATAACCGGTCCAGAAA
>CAYPGI010000113.1:0-3094 GCA_964410275.1 uncultured Muribaculaceae bacterium
CTAGTCATCCATGGGACTTTACTGATGAAATGATTGAAGTAATTAAAAATAATGATAATATTATGCCTTATATTCATTTACCAATTCAAAGTGGCTCAGATCGCATCTTAAAACTAATGGGTAGAAGATATACTAGTGAACATTATTTAGAATTATTTTATAAATTAAAAAAAGAAATACCAAATTGTTCAATAACAACCGATATTATTGTAGGATATCCTACTGAAACACTAGAAGAATTTAATGAAACAATTAATATGGTTAATACTTGTAAATTTGATTCAGCATTTACTTTTATCTTTTCACCTAGAGTAGGTACACCAGCTGCTAAAATGGAAGATAATGTAACTCTAGAAGAAAAAAATAGAAGACTATATGAATTAAATAGTCTAGTAAATAAGTATGCATTAGAAAACAATAAAAAGTATATTGATAATATAGTACCTGTATTAATCGAAGGATTTAGTACTAAAAATAATAATATATTAGTAGGATATACCGATACAATGAAACTAGTTAATGTAATTGGATCATCAGATAATATTGGTAAAATTGTTACCGTTAAAATAAAAAGCGCTAAAACTTGGAGTATGGATGGAGAAATATGTGAATAACACATATTTTTTCTTTTTCATTAATATGTGTTATAATAAGGCTGTTTCAAGGGGGAATTATGAAAAAAAACAAGATAATAAGATTACGTGTTATTGCATTTATGTTGACATTTCTTATGTTAATACCATTTGCACATAAAAATAAAAATGGTATTTTTACTAAGATGGAAACACTATATCATAAATATTTCACTGAAGATAATAGTGATATAATAATTGATGATTTAGAAACTGAAATTATCGTAGAAGAAGTAATTGAAAAACCATTACCGATTGAAGATAATATAGAAAAACCAATTGTAATTGATGAAGAAGAACCTTTAATTGATAATGAAATAGAAATAACACCAACACCAATAGAAACTAAACCAGAAGAAGTAATAGATGTAGTAGAAACACCAATAGTAATTGAAGAAGAAATTGAAGAAGCAATTATAGATAATGAAGAAGTTGAACAAAAAACTAAAAAAGTAGCGTTTACTTTTGATGATGGTCCAAGTAAATATACAAAAGAATTATTAGAGATATTAAAAGAAAACAATGCAGAAGCCACCTTTTTTGTCTTAGGTTCTGGAATCGAAAAATATTCTAGTACCATTGAAAATATGAAAGATGATGGTCATCAAATTGAAAGCCACGGGGTTAGTCATCAATCTTTTACAAAATTAACAAATGAAGAACTAATAAAAGAATTAGAAACAACAAAATCTTTATTAGCTAATTATGAAATAACTCAAACACTTGTTAGACCACCATATGGAAATACCAATAATCAAGTTAAAGAAAATGTAAGTTATCCATTAATTATGTGGAGCGTAGATACAAGAGATTGGGAACATAAAAATAGTGAAGAAAGCTTACGAATCATTATTGAAAATGTTGAAGATGGTTCAATTATTCTAATGCATGATATACATAAACCTACTATTGAAGCTGTAAGAATGGTTTTACCAATATTAAAAGAACAAGGTTATGAATTTGTTACTATCGAAGAATTATTTGAAGATAATGAATTAGAAGATGGAAAAACATATTATAAGAAAAAGTAGTTAATAAACTACTTTTTTTGTTATGTTTAAAATTATAACTTTGGTAAGTTGTCGATTTATGTCTTGTCAAAATTATCTTTAGGTAGTAGAATTTGATTGTAGGATTATAGGAAGGAGGCATAAGTGTAATATAATAATTCTAAGTAGTATGTTGTAAGTTGTATGTTTTATGTTATTTGTTGTAAATTTTATTATAAAGGAGAAAATTTATGAAACTAAAAATATTAAAAAAGGCAACAACGATACTAGCTTTAGTAACTATTGTTACACTTAGTCTCTTTAATATTTTCCCGACTTCTGCATTGAATTCAAATGCCAAAGAAATAGAAGTTGGGGAAATAGTGACTATGAGAGGAAAATATGATAAATATTTTCAAAACGAGGATGGATCTGTCACAGTAGCTACATATAATGATCCAATTCATTATAAGAATGAAAAAGGTGAATGGATCGATATTGATAATACTCTGATTGAAGATACTGAATCAATTGAAAGTATAAATCAAAGCATTGAATCTAATAAGAGATATATAAATAAAGACAATCCATTTAAAGTTAGTTTTAGTTCAAAAGCTAATTCAAATGAATTAGTATCTATTGAAATTAATGGTTATAAAATATCTTGGGGATTGGATAATTCTATCGATACAGATTCTTTTGTTAAGAATAGTATTGACGAAGTCAAAGCTTCAAATGTAATGGAATTAGATAAATATGCAAGTGAAATAACTTATAAAAAAACATTTCCTAATTCAGACTTAAAATATTCTTTATCATTTAATTCTTTAAAGGAAGAAATAGTGTTAAATGAAGTGCCAATATATGAAGATATAACATTTAATGTTATAGTAAATAATTTAATTGCAAAAGTGCAAGAAAACAACGACATTATCTTGTATGATGTTAATGACAATACAAAAGAAATATTTAAAATTAGTGCACCATTCATGTATGATAGTGCTGAAAAAGCATCGTATAATGAAAATATTAAAGTCATTTTAGAAGAAACAGAACAAGGATACAAAATTACGCATAAACTTGATACTGAATGGTTAAAAGATGAATCAAGAGTTTATCCAGTAATAGTAGATCCAACTGTTACTTCAAGTCAGGATCAAACAAATATTGAAGATAGTTACGTAAATTCTTGGAGTCCAAATACTAATTATGTAATGTCTGATAAGTTAATTTTAGGTCAAAGTTCTGGAAGTAATAGAACATTCATAAAAATAACAAATATGCCATCATTACCTTCAGGTGTTGTTATTACTGATGCAAGATTGATTGCTAATTTATTTAGTGGTACATATTCATGGGGAGCATTAGAAATATATGAATTAAGAAGTGCTTGGGATTCATATACTGTAACATGGAATAACCATAGTTCTATTTCAAAATCATATTTACATAATGGTATTACGCCAACATATG
>CAYPGI010000114.1:0-3093 GCA_964410275.1 uncultured Muribaculaceae bacterium
TGATGTTTCTGAGTGCGTCGAACTCCAACAACGTTTGGAATGTGAATGGCAACA
Source organism: uncultured Muribaculaceae bacterium (assembly GCA_964410275.1). Lineage (GTDB taxonomy): Bacteria > Bacillota_I > Bacilli_A > RF39 > UBA660 > UBA5364. The sequence goes on from CAYPGI010000114.1 coordinate 55, forward strand.
ATCGCAACGTGAACAACAACAACGCCAACAATACGAGCAACAACGGGGTGCGCCCTGCAACTTTCCTTAAAACTATGAATTTTTGGACGAATATTTAAATATTAAGGTTAAAAATGTAAAGCTAAGGAAAATAAGAATTATTCCTCGAATGTAATTCGAAATATATGTTGTAGATGAGAAGATGGTTTAGTAGAATAATTCGAAAAATCGTTTTTTCTATAAACTACAACGTTTTTTTGTGAAATGAAGATAGATTTATAAAGTTAATTGATGGATTTGATAAATATAAACTAAAATATGAAGAATATGTATTATTAATTAAATCTGGTATATTTTGTTATGTATATAATAATGATGTAAGTGTTATATATTCTTTCTTTAAATATAAAATTAAAAATAAGGGAGATTATTATGAAATTGGATTTCCAAAATCTTGTCTTGTTAAAATATGTAAAAGACTAGAAGAAAATAAAGTTAGTTATATAATTTTTGAAGCAGAAAAGAGTTCTTTTTATGTTGTTGATAAATTCAAAGCAGTTAAAAATAACTATAGAAAATATATTTTTGATGTGAATAGATACAATTATTTAAATTATAGAATTGATAATATTTGTAACAAATTAAACACAAAGTTTAAGGATGATGATATTGAAAAATTGTTAAATAAAATAGAGGACCTTTTATGAAAGATAAATTGATGATAGCAACTAAGTATAAGAAAACAATTGATTATATTCATAAAATAACTGATAACTATCCTCATAATGAATTAGAATTAAAATCACGTATTATTAATAATACATATGATATTTTGGAGTGTATTTATATTACAAATATTGACAAGGAAAAAGGAAAATTAATTGTTCCAAAAATAAAAATGCTAGATTATTATATGATGATTAGTTATAAGAAAAATATAATTACCAAAAGAAAATATGAAGTAATTTCAAATTATTTGCTTGAAATAATTAAAATGCTTTATGGTTGGTTAAATGAAAAGAGTAAATAATTTATATGAAAAGATAACTGATTTAAATGTTATCACTGATATGTATGATAATACAGTTGCAAAAAACACAAAGAACAAATCAAAAATTGAAAGATTCAATGATTATTATAGTGCAAATATAATTGATATAAAAAATATTATTGATAAGAAAAGTTACATTTCGGGGAAATATAATATTTTTTCAATTAGAGAGCCTAAATTAAGAATAATAATGAGCCAAAATATTAAAGATAAGGTAATAAATCATTTGGTTGCAAAGTATTTTTTAGTAGATATTTTTGATAAATGTTTTATAGATAGCAATGTTGCCACAAGGATCGGTAAAGGAACACATTATGGAACAAAACTTACAAAAAAGTATTTGGAATTAATGAAAAAACAATCCAAGACAATATATTATTTAAAGTTTGATATAAGTAAATACTTTTACAATATAGATCACAAAATTGTTAAAGGTTTGATTAGAAAAAAGATAAAGGATTCTGACGTATTAAATATAATTGATGGTATTATTGATTCAACAGATTATGAATATGTAAACAAACAAATTAATTATTTAAAAAAGGCAGAAATAATTAAAATTAAAAACCAAAACATTTCGGAAACTGATAAAACAATTCAAATTAATAATGTGCTTGATATTCCGCTATACAAGAATGGAAAAGGATTGCCTATAGGAAACATGGCTAGTCAAATTATTGCTATATTATATCTTAATGAACTTGATCATTTTATTAAAGAAAACTTAAAAATTAAATATTATATTAGATATATGGATGATGGAGTATTGTTGCATGAAAATAAAGATTATTTAAATTATTGTTTAAAAGAAATAGAAAAGTATTTAGAGTTATTAAAGTTAACATTAAATAAAAAGAAAACAAGAATAGATAGTATAAAGAATGGTATAGATTTTTTAGGATATAGATTTTATTTAAAGGATAATAAAGCGATTTTAAAGGTTAGAAATAACACTAAGAAAAGATTTAAAAGAAAAATGAACAAGTTATATAAATTGTATAACAATAATTTAATTAATTTTAATAGAGTTAGATGTGTTAGGGATAGTTATTTTGGGCATTTGAGATATGGTAATTGTAATGGATTAATTTATGAAAATTTAAAAAATATGTAAATTATAGAATATAGAAAGGAGAAATTTACTTTCGGTTGAAGAATATCATTTTTGGCAAAACTTGAAAAGTATTAATTTATCTCATTTACTAATCAGTATTATACGTGATATAATTATGGGCGGTGAGAATATGAACAAATTAATATTAATTAAATATGGTGAATTAACTACAAAAAAAGCAAATCGTAATGTTTTTATAAAAATGCTAGAAAAAAACATTTTAAGTTTATTAAAAAATTATGATATTAAAATAGTCAAAGATCGCGTTAGAATGTATATTGAAGTTAGAGATAATGATTTAGAAAAAGTAGTCTCATTATTGTCAAAAATATTTGGTATTCATGGTATAGTTATATGTGAAAGAGTAAATACTAATATAGAAGAAATAGAGAAAAAAGTATTAGAAATTGTAAAAAAAGAAACTTTTAAAACTTTTAAGATTGATACTAGAAGAAGTATGAAATCTTTTCCTATTCATACAATGGATTTCAATAATCAAATTGGAAGTCTTGTTTTAAAAAATGTTAATTGTAAGGTTGATGTTCACAATCCTGATCTATTAATACGTATTGAGATAAGAGAAGAAGGCACTTTTATTTATACTAATGAGATAAGAGGAAGTGGCGGTTATCCGGTAGGTGTTCAGGGGAAAGGAATGTTGATGCTAAGTGGCGGGATTGATAGTCCTGTTGCGGGATATTTAGCTTTAAAAAGAGGTGTTGATGTTGAGTGTTTATATTTTGAATCTCCACCACATACAAGTGAAAATGCTAAAAATAAAGTTATTACCTTAGCGAATATCATTAATGAATATTCTGGAAATGTAAAAGTGCATGTTGTACCTTTTACAAAATTACAAGAAGCTATATATAAGAATGTTCCATCTACTTATATG
>CAYPGI010000115.1:0-1737 GCA_964410275.1 uncultured Muribaculaceae bacterium
TCTATTCATTTCACTGGTATCAAGGTTTGTTATAGTACCTGTTAAATGTGGAATATGAACCCCGGTTGTCTTATTTTCAAAAGCTCCGGCTAATCCTCCACCTTTGTAGTCAATTAAAACAAATTGAACTTCATATGGATGATAATTAACAGCCATGGAAAGAATATATGAAATAATAAACTCACTTTTTCCTGATCCCGTTGAACCAGCAATTAGACCATGTGGTCCATGAAATTTTTCGTGTAAGTCTAACATAAACAATTCCCCGGTCGTTTTGACTCCTACTGGAGTAGATAAATTAACAACTGGATTATTATTTTTCCATCTGTTTAATATATTTAATTGTTCAACTTTAGAAACGTTATACATTTCTAAAAAGGAAATCACATTTGGAAGTCCAGCACTTTCGTCTTTAGATAAAATAGGTATGTTAGATAACTTAACGCTTAGTCCTTTTAAATCTAAATCAGGAATTGTATCAAGTTTAAATACTACTTGTGACTGTGTTTCTATTTCTTCACCTAAAATACAACCATCTTTATTAGTTATACTGACAAAGGTCTCGCAATTACTAGGTAAATCCTTAATGCTGTTTGCAATCGTTAGTAAAGTGAATCCCACATTTTGATCGTTTTTGCAGATCATATTAATTAGAGCTTCTTTTTTAGCGACCTTATAATTATCACAGAAGATTAAATAGTAAGGAGAAAAATTTCTAAATCCATAATCCTTCTTTAAATCTTCAAGACCAGCTTCATCTTTACCGGCATCTTTTATTTGTTCCCTTCGAAGTTTATACTCTTCTTCAAGGCTATTGATAATTATTCTAATTTCTTCTTGGTTTGTAGCAAAGTAGCGCATATTTTTATTATCACTCCAACAATGTGGCAAAAATTTAGTATATTCCCAAATTTTCTCTTGTTTTTTATTTGTTAAAATAACAATTTTTACATCATTAGCACTATGTGTAGCCACTATTTGAGTAATAATATTATTCATATATTTATCTCGTTCTTGACTGTTGAAAATAAACGAGATATTAGAATTGCCTGTTAAGTTAAATGAAATTGGGACATCTTTTAAATATCTAGCTTTTTCTACAACTTCATAAACAGAATCAAATAGATTATCTTCATCTAAAGTAAAGTGTTCTTCAGGAGCTTTAATTTCAATATCGGTCTCTTTGTCACCAATACCTAGACGAATTTGAAGAAAGTCACTATCATTTATTTGTCTATTCCATAATTTCTTATCGTTATTAAGAATCATACTAGCGCACTCGTAAGCAGAAGGGTTATTTGCATATTCGATTGAAGTATGTTGTTTCATTGTTTGTTCAATAATATTTTGCTTTTCACTTAAATAAGCCTTATACTTTGTTTGTCTTAATTCTTCTCTTCTTTTTCGTTTTCTTTTGTTATAAGCCGCTATCAATCTTGGAAAGATAATACTACCAATTATCATACATATAGTCATAATTAATTGTGGTAATACGCCAGTTAAAGTTTTCTTGCCAGAAGAAAGATTATCAAATATTGAATAACCTGTTACAAAGGAAGAAGCTAACATTGTCAAGCTTGTTCCAATTGTTAATAGAAAAGGTATATCTTCTGTTGCATCTTTACTTGGTGGTGAATCAATTTCAATAAATAAATGTTCGATTTTTTCGCGCATTCTTGGTGTATGAAAGAAATAGTCATCCTCATTATATAAATTAACACTAATTTCTTCATCACT
>CAYPGI010000115.1:1837-3062 GCA_964410275.1 uncultured Muribaculaceae bacterium
AATGGACTATTATATAAAATATTACATTCTTTACTATTTCCGATTTTAATACTACTTAAATTAGAATATTCTAACGCATATATTTCCTTTTCTATTGTTGGAGAAGCGTATAGCATTATATATTCATTTCTACCTGTGATTTTTAGATAATAAAAAGAATAATCTTCTAACGTCATTTCTTCAACAATCTCTTGATTATTAATAATATTGACGTTTCCATTACTTTTCAATTTCCATTTACCATCTTCTGCTTCAATTGTAATAATGCTATCTTCATCATTATTTAACGAACGATAAGTCATCAAAAAAGCTGAATCAATTTTAGTTGGCAAAATATATTTATCGATATTATAGTTGTCAATTAGATAAATCTTCAATCTTACCCCTCCGACTATTCTTTTACGATATGATTATACCATAATTGACATAAAAAAAATAGTATGAAAATATATTTGCAAGATTATATATTAATATTTTGTTTATACTAATTTTAGGTGATAAAAATGGAATCAATATGGATGAAAGATTATGTGGATAAAAATTTGCCTGCCATAGCCCAAAATATAGATACTCCTGTTTTAATAATCGGTGGTGGTTTAGCAGGTTTAATGTGCGCATATAACTTTATGAAAAACGGTATAGAGTTTATTTTAGTAGATAGTAAAAAGTTGGCAAGTGGAGTAAGCGCAAGTACAACGGCTCAAGTTAGTATTGCCCATGATAAGTTATATGAAGATATTATGAAAAAGCATGGAAAGGATAAGGCTACTGCCTATTTAAACTCCCAAGCCCATGGATTAAACATAATTAAACAAATTATAAAAGATGAAAATATAGAATGCGATTATAAAGAAGAAAGTGCTATTTTACATGCTGAAGAAGAAAAAAATATTAAGACTTTAAAAACACAATATGACATAGTTAAAAAGTATGCTAAACTGATAAATAAAAAAAAAGATATTATTAAATTTAAACAAGGTCTTGAGTTTAAAAATCAGTTTATATTTAATCCGATGAAGTATATGATGAGCATTATCGATATTTTAATAAACAATAATGTTTCCTTATATGAAAACTCTAAAGTAACTAAAATTAATAAAAAAGAAAATAATTATGAAGTACTAATTAACAATAAGTATAAAATATACACAAACAAAATTATTATGGCTTGTCATTATCCTTTTTTAAATCCTGATAATTTATATTTTGCTAAAATATATCAAAG
>CAYPGI010000116.1:0-3057 GCA_964410275.1 uncultured Muribaculaceae bacterium
ATATCACTATCTAATTTATTTTGAACTTGAATAGAAATTTCTGGGGTTAAAAATAATTTTGAACCATCAATATGACTCTTAAATCTTACCCCTTCTTCACTAATGTCCTTTTTGTTTGCAAGTGAAAAAACTTGAAAACCACCACTATCAGTAAGAATAGGACCATCATAATTCATAAATTTATGTAGTCCACCAGCTTTATCGATTACATCTTCCCCTGGCCTTAACCATAAGTGATAAGTATTTGATAAAATAATCGCGCTATTCATATCTTTTAATTCTTCAGGAGTTAGTGTTTTAACGTTTGCTAAAGTACCTACTGGCATAAACATCGGAGTTTCAAAGGTACCATAATTAGTTTCTATTTCTCCATATCTAGCGTTTTTATCTTTTGCTTTTAAATTATATTTTACTTTCATAATATCCCTCGTTCTTTATAAATTATATATTAATGATATTAAAAAAACAAGATTGAATCTTGTTTTTTAAACTAAAGTCTTTTCTTTTACTTCTTCAATTGTTTTTTCTGGTAGTATATCAAGTATTACACCATTAACTTTATTTTTATTAGGTGTTAAATATGAAATATGATCTCCAATTTTTTTATTTTGAACTGCTGTACCTAGTGGACAGTCAATTGAAATATAATTATTTTCATATCTATTACATACATTTACTTGCACTAATTTATAAGTACCCTTTTCAGTATCTCCATTTCCAAAATCCATATAAATATCGAATTCTGTTCCAATACTTATTTTTTCACTATCATATTTGTCTACTAATTCATAACAATTCAAATATGAATTAATTGTACTTATTCTTGTTCTAATAGACATTAACCTTGTCACTGATAAATTATCATTAGTATCGGTAATACCTTGCATATCGCATCCCGGTAAGATTCTTTCTGCTTGTCTTTCATCATCTAACATTTTCAAAAATTCTTCGTTTAATTTTTCAGCTTCAATATTTAATGCTGCAACTTGTTCAGGTAATAATTTTAATGTTTCCATTTTTCTCCCCCCTCAGTGCCCATTATATTAACATACCATTTAATTTTTGCCAACAAATTTTAGGAATCTGCTACTGTGTAGGGGTTATTGACATATCAAAATTACGTAGTTCATAAATAGAAAAGCCACGATCTGTACCTATTACATTTCTATTTGAAGTAAATATAAAACTACTTATTTTTTCGTTTTTTGATTTAAGATTCATATAAAACACTGGATATTCTGCTCCACTTATCTGACCATTAGTCGATATTATACTTCTTAAATTTTTATATGTTTTTTCAGAATAAGGATAAGGTACAAGAGCGTTAGATACGATTACTAAAGGTTCAAGATATCCATCATTAACACTTTGTTCAATACTACCAATATATCCACTTTGAAATTTGATTTTGAAATTACTTAATTCAGTAAATCCGCCTTGCGTTCTAAAGTATAATTGATACCAATTAGTTTTATTATTTGGTTCGTTTTCTATAATATATTCCTTTTCACCACCACTAATAACTTTGAAATTTGGGGTATTTTCAATACTATTTAATAGTTTCATATCATCGCTATTAAATGGTCTTAAACATTGTCCATATTCATAATTATTATCGCCATTTGAAGGAGAACTAGTACACCAATTTTTTAAATCTACTTCTGGATTATTACTTGTATATATATTATCATAGTACGAATTTACATTTGTTCCATAATTAGATTTAATTGTTTTTAGCTTATCAATAATTACAACTGGTTCTTTAAAACTCTTAATTAGATTTAAATTTCTGTCATAAGATACTAAAATTCCATCTCCATGTCCCTTATTAAAGTTTTGTAAGTCAACATCACCAGAAAAAGTACTTCCAACTGCAATATAATCACCTTTGGTAGTCTTTATTATATTTGTAAATGTATCACTATTAGTACCTCCGAATACTTTTTTACTAATAACATTTCCATTACTTGAATTATACCTAACTAAAATAGCATTGCGGTATCCTTCTTTAGAAACACTTATTCCATTCATGTCCATATCTTCTGACTTACTATACCCCGTAACAATAACTTCATTTTCATCTGCATTAACAATTGAATAAAAAACATCATCATTACTACCACCAAATGATTTTTTCCAAATTATATTTTGTAAAGTTTTATCATATTTTATAATAATCGCATCATTATAACCATTACTAGCTTTACTTAAATCTGTCATATGATTACCTTTACCATTATAATGACCTACAACAATATATCCATCACTTACTTCAACTACATCATTAAAACTACCACGACTATTTTCAGCACCTGAAAATTCAAATTTGGCAATTAAATTCATATTATTATCTACTTTAAAGATAGGCGCTAGTGTCGCTGTTCGATAAGAACCAACTCCAATATATCCTCCAGAAGTAGGTATAATTTTATGAAAACTATTATATCCGTATGGATCATAAAAGTTTTTACTTAGGACATTAAAATTAAAATCCATTGTTACAATAATATATTGTCGATAAGTTCCTTCATATGTAACACCCTCATAATCTCCATCAAGCGGATTTAAATATGCACTGCCCGCAATAACAAATTTATTATCATTAACGATAATCCTAGAAAAGGTATCTGCTGCATCAGCATCCGTACTTGTTCCACCAAAATTACGTTTATTAACAATAGATCCTTGTTTATTAAATTTAACTATTATAGCATCGTTATTTCCACCTATATAGTTTTCTATATCTCCATCAGTTGAATTAGTCGATCCAACTACGACATATCCGTCACTTACTTCAACTACATCATTAAAAATATCATTTTTCGTTCCGCCAAAATTATAACTCCATTCAACTGTTCCATCACTCTTAAATTTGGCTATTATAGCATCTTTATTTCCTTTACTAATATTTCCATATTTGGTAATAACTTCTGAATTACTTTCTCCTATTGCGACATATCCGCCATCACTTGTTTCAATAACTATAGTAAATTCATCTAGATATTTTCCACCATAACTTACATAATGACTTGCAAAGGTACTTGCATTTGTTAAACA
>CAYPGI010000117.1:0-1889 GCA_964410275.1 uncultured Muribaculaceae bacterium
TATTGTTCATTGCTGCTCCCCATTGATATAATACTTCTTCTCCCCAATCTGTATTATGTGAATCACACGCATCGGCAGTATCATTCCAAGTTTTTCCTGCACAACCATTTCCTGTATATCTTAAGTTTTCTGCCATCCAACATTGTTCTCCTATTTGAACTGTTTTATATGTCTTATTATCTCTACTATCAACTAAATCTTGACCACAGGCAAATGTTATTTCTGATGATATTGTACATTCTTCCTTCGTTTTATCTGACAATGTAACTTCACTATCTTCATATCCCTTTTCTGCACAATATGTTCCATTATGAATAGCAATTGCTACTTCACCAATGCTACTTACTTTTACTTGTCCTTTTTGTGGTTTTGATCCTTTATAATCTAATTTTTTACCACCTACATTTGAAGTTTCTACACCATCAGTATACGTAAATGTTACTTCTTCATTTGTTCCTTTTAATAGATCTTTTGAATATAAAAGTTCTCCTGCTTTTATTATTCCATAAGCACTATCTTTGAACGCTTCCTTTCTTGCATCGTCAATTAATCCTATAATTATTGGTGATGCTATTAATGCGATGACTGCTAAAATAACGATGACTGCGAGTAACTCTATTAATGTAAATCCTTTTTTCATATATTACTTCCTCCTACTTATTATTTCTATATTACCATAAATTGAAATAAAAAGTCTACCCCCCCCCGGCTAATTTATTGATATTTTAATGCTTTTACTTAACATGAATAACAAAAAAAAGATGCTTATTCAGCATCTCCTTTCATTAATTCTAATATTATCATATATTTTTTTTAATACTTCCTGCATAGTCTCACCTAGTTAATTATATCAAAAAAAAAGAGATTTTTAAAGCATTATCTCTTTTTTAACTCCATAACTTTGCTTCTAATACACTCAGTTGCCTCATCTGCTTTACAACCAGCAAATTGTATTGCTTCACCAAAACGAAGAGTTATTCCACTACCAAGACGATATTCACCGCTTATTCCAAATGGTACAACTGGTGATTTAGTTCGAATAGCAAAAGTAGCAGCCCCATTATGAAAAGGTAATAGTGTCTCTTCTTTGTTTCTTGTACCTTCGGCAAATACACCAAGAACTCCACCACTTTTTAAAATAGAAAAACTTTTTTTTACTGCTTCAATATCAACACCATCACGATCAACTGGAAAAGCTCCCATTTTATAGGATACATTTGAAAACACCGGAATACTAAATAATTCCTTTTTAGCCATTAGTCTTACTTCACGTGGTGAAGCATAATAAACAAGAGGAATATCAATCATACTAATATGATTTCCTACTAAGACAACTGGTCCTTCAACTGGTATATTTTCTTTTCCTTCTACTTTAGCATTAAATATTGCTTTCATAGCAACACTACAACATCCTTGCATTGTTCTATAGAATTTTTCAGAATATTCTTTTTTCATATATCCCCATTAAGCTATTTCATAGTCATCTTCTAATGAAAAGATAACATTTTCGTCAATCCATTCTCTTCTTGGTTCAACTTTATCTCCCATTAAAACACTTACTCTTTTTTCTGTTAATGCAACATCATTGATGCTAACTTTTATTAAATTTCGAGTATTAGGATCCATTGTTGTATCCCATAATTGATCAGCATTCATTTCCCCTAACCCTTTATATCTTTGAGTTTCTACTTTCTTATCTTTATTTTCTTCCAAGTATTTTTTTCTTTCTTCATCAGTCCAAGCATAAATAAAACTTTTCCCACTACTTAATTTATATAGTGGTGGCATTGCTATATAAAGTTTACCTGCTTCAATTAATGGTTTCATATAACGATAAAAGAAAGTGAGTAGTAGTATTTGTATATGAGCTCCGTCATCATCAGCATCGG
>CAYPGI010000117.1:1899-2819 GCA_964410275.1 uncultured Muribaculaceae bacterium
TAATTACTTTGTCATAATTGGAATCATTGACTTCAAAGTCACTACCAACACCTGCTCCTACAGTATGAATAATAGTATTTATTTCTTCATTCTTTAATATGTCTTCTAATTTTGCTTTTTCAGTATTTATAACTTTACCACGAAGTGGTAAAATAGCTTGGAAAGTACGATCTCTTCCTTGTTTTGCAGAACCACCAGCTGAATCCCCTTCTACTAAAAACAATTCGTTCTTCTTAGGATTTTTAGATTGAGCTGGAGTAAGTTTACCACTTAATGCTCTTTCTTTTTTGTTATTAGCTTTACCATTTCTAGCTTCTTCACGAGCTTTTCTAGCAACTTCTCTAATATTCTTACTCTTAATCATTTTATCTAAGATGTTAGTCGCAATAACTTTGTTTTCTTCTAAGAAGAATTGTAACTTCTCACTTACAATACTTTCAACTACAGTTCTAGCTATTGGTGTTCCTAATTTAGCTTTTGTTTGACCTTCAAACTGCAATAATGATTCAGGAATTTGAAGACTAAGAATAGCTGTTAAACCTTCCCTAGTATCTGATCCTTCTAAATTTTTATCTTTAGGTTTTAAATAACCATTACTTCTAGCATAATCATTAAATACTCTAGTAAGCGCAGTTTTTAAACCTACTTCATGACTACCACCATCATTTGTTTTAACATTATTGACAAATGATATTAAGTTTTCTGAATATGTATCAGTATATTGGAATGCTACTTGAACATTAATTTTGTCTTTAGCACCTTCCATATCAACTACTTTATGAATTTCTGTTTTATCTTCATTTAAATATTCGACAAATGATTTTAAGCCATTTTCATAATGATATATTTCACTTTTTTTATCTAATTCATCAATTACTTCAACTGTTAAGTTATTTAATAAAAAGGCACATTCTTGCATT
>CAYPGI010000118.1:0-2759 GCA_964410275.1 uncultured Muribaculaceae bacterium
TTTATTTTATTGATATCATCTGTAATAATCCAATCATCCATATTGTTTTCTCTATTATATTTAAATGATTCAATTTTCTTTAAGTCCGATATTTCATATACCGCCAAAAACTTTTTACCTGCCCAACGATCGTATTGTTCTTTTGATAAATTTAATTCTTTTTCATATGTTTTAATAAAATTAATTGATTCTTCTGGTGTCATTTTATCACTTTCAATAACTTTAGAAATGATTCCTTTATGAGTTACAAGCATTTCACCACCAGTTTCTACAAAGAAAATAATATCATTTTCTTTAGCTCTTCCTCCTAGTGGACATTTCTTGCCGGCTGCTCCTCTTATAATCATCGTTTTTTCTTTGTTTAATAATTTTTCTAGTTCTTTAGCTTTATGATTTAAATAAACCAGATGTTCAGCTTTTCCTTCTTTTCCTTCATACCATTCTGTTTTACTCATAAAGACCTCCTATTTTATTTCTTATTTTTTCGCTTAATAAATCTCTTTCCTTTTTATATATAAATGAAATAAAAGCCGAAACAATAGCATCTTTATCGACTTTGTCTCTACTATATAATCCGCCAGTTAGAAAACCTGTTATGCCCTCTTTTTGTTTATTATTATCACTAGCAGTTATTTCTTCAATTAATTGATTTAAAGAGCCACCACTTTTAATAAAATCAAACATATCTTTCCTTATTCTAATTCCTAATGATTTTCCAGTTGATTTTTTACCATTATTATCTTCTACTATTACATAAGTGACTACAAAAGGAAGTCCGTTCTCATCTAAGGAAAAGCCACCTTCAATACTGCATAAGTAATCATATTCTAAATTGTTTTTTAAAACATAATCTTTTGCATTTTGATTTCTATTATCTGCACCTCTTATTATTTCATATCCAATAGGTTTACTAGGTACATCAGAATTTACTTTTATACAGTTTATTTCATAATTACTTAATTCTAAATCTAGTAGAGCATTTTCAAGAGATTTCTTCTTAGATGGATTGGTACTTGTCAAAATTATTTTCATATTTCACCTCAATTATTTTCTATATATACAGACACATTCTCTTCTATTAATAGGTCCTAATGCAAAATCCTTTGTTGTTTGTGTATCTAATCTTTTTAAATTGACAATACGATTATATTTAAATGGTTGATCAAATATAATTTCTACCATTTTTTCATCATCATAGTAGTCTTCCTCTAAATAATAAGAATCAAAAATATAAACACTGTCATCATCTATATTCGTAATAATAACATAATGTTCACAATCCTGATAGGTTCTTAAATAAACTATACCTTTATTTTCAATACACTTTCTTATTAAATCAATTGTTACTTCTTCTTTTTCATGATATGTACATTTTATATCAAAATCTCTTGCCTTAGAAAAGTTAGTAATCCATTTGCATAAAAATTCTACAGCTTCTCTACTAGTTCCAGATCCCCCTAAATTACCTTTTTCATCATAACAATCTAAAGTATAAGACGATATTTCTTTTATTAACTCAGCTGGGATTTCTTCTCTTTCAAATAAATAACTAATGGCATTAGTCAAAGCTACTGTGCCACAATCAAATTCTGTTATTTGAAATCTCAATGGTACTTTCATAACGATTCCTCCAATTTATTTGGTTTTTGTATTTCACAATAACCACCTATATTATTATACCAAAAAACTTAATACTTTCGTACTAAGTTTAATACTAACTATTTAATATTCTTAAATAATGATTAGCTTCTCTTAAAACATGATCTGCTAATAAAGGTAATATAATTGATTTTATTCCACATGAGTCTAATCCCTTGGCAGCTGCTTCTTTAAAATCTCTATATTTCAAAGTTTCTTGTAATGCCTTGCTTGTTGTACTTGTCATTGTTGAATCTGCCCTATTTATAGTTTCTTCCAATAATTTTCTATATTCTTCGGCAAACTGATTAGAAGTATTTATCAAATCATTTTCAGTAGGATCGAGTAAACCTCTAATGAATAGTGCATGTTCCATCATAATTTGATTCCAAAACAATTCTACTTGTCTTAAATCTTCTCCTTCAATATCCTGATTATTTTCTAGAGCAATTAAATAAGTACGATATAATTTTGCTTCTCTAAGTATATGTTCTATTAAAAGAGGATAGTTAGCAGTAAATAATTTACATGATAATACTTGACTTAATATTCTTTCTTTAAAAGATATCAATCCATTTAGTAAAGTAATTGCACGATTATTTATGTTTCTGACAATTGTTTCTGTAGCCATTGACGAATCAAAATTAGCTCTTATATTTAGATTTTTCTCCATTAAAGTAATGTTTTTATTTATAGGAATACCTGTAAGTTCTTCTGTTTTAGCTTCAGTACTTAATGTATAGTTTGTGACTATTTCTCCAGAATTTAAAATATGAGGTCTAATTTCTCCACCACTTATATTAACAACATCTAAAAGAAGTTTTTCAAATTCGTTTTTATACCATTCTGCTTCTTCAATAAAGTTTTTATCTTTTGATGGAAATGCTGCTTCTAAAAAGAGGGCATGTTCTTTCATTATTCTAGCAAAAAACAAATGTAATTCGAGAGATAAAGTAATATACCTTGACATATAACCTTTTCCTTTCTGTTCAATCACTTTATTATATGTTTTCAGCATAATTAGGTGCCCAAATATATTAATCATCCAATTTGTCTTGACTTTTTTAAAAAATAGGCTAAAATAAGTAACCAAGGTGGTATTATATGGAAAATTTAGAGTC
>CAYPGI010000119.1:0-2617 GCA_964410275.1 uncultured Muribaculaceae bacterium
TATTAGTTTCGATAATACTTATATTATTATCTAGTGCATCATACATTTCTTTATATGTTTCACCTAACAAAATCTTATCTGGTTCAAAAACCTTATACAAAGATATAGTCAAAGCTATAACTAAGATAACAGCTATTATTAAATAATCTTTCTTTTTCATACAACCACCTATTTTAATTATAGCATAATTGCTCAAAAAACTCTATAAAAAGAAGTTAAGTTAAATAATTGAATTATAATCATTTTGCCAATTATTTTAATTTAATTATCAAATTTAATACTTATATCTCCTACGCCACCAATTACTTTAATTTTATTATTTTGTTACTAAAACATTATTAATTCATATACTATAATGACATTTAGGCAAATTAAAGAAAGGTGGTCTTACTATGACTTATAAAGTAGTTCCAGGTGATACTATGTGGAATATAGCTGTAAAGAATGGGATTGAATTAAATGAACTATTATCGGCCAATCCTCAAATTACAAATTCATCTCTTATTTTCCCAGGTCAAACAATCAATATTCCAAGTACTAATGCCTCAATCTATACCGTTATGTCTGGAGATAACATGTGGAATATTGCTACTAAGTATAAAGTTGGATTAAATGATTTGATACAATCAAACCCTCAAATTACAAATCCAAATCTTATTTTACCAGGTCAAACGATTAATATTCCTAGTACTCCTACTACTCCAACATCTAATAATTTAAGAGCATTAGAAGCTGAAGTCGTTCGTTTAGTTAATGCTGAAAGATCAAAAGCAGGTCAACCAGCACTTACTGAAAATGCAGGCTTAAGTAATGTGGCTAGAACTAAATCAGAAGATTTTGTAAATAATAACTATTTTAGCCATAATTCCCCTACTTATGGATCTCCGTTTGAGATGCTTGAATCATTTGGAATTTCATTTACTGCGGCTGCTGAAAACATAGCAAGTGGACAAAAAACTGCTTCTGAGGTTATGAATTCCTGGATGAATTCTTCTGGACATAGAGCAAACATCTTAAGTCCTACATACAATCAAATTGGTGTAGGTGTTGCAAGGGATAATAATGGTAGTTTATATTGGACACAAATGTTTATAAGAGGTTAATAGTGAAAATTATTAACCTTTTTTTATTTTAAAACCCAAACTCATTAAAGTCTGGGTTTTATATTTAATTGGGCATCTTGTATGTGTCCTTCTTCAAAAAAATATTTTCTTAATATTTCGCCACATTCATCAGCTTTTATTAACTCTAAAGTTTTTTGCATTTTTTTATCTTCACCTGGTGTTTTATCACTAATTCGTTGCATATGTGTGACGAATTGTTCACGAAGTGATTCTAAATATTTATCATCGTTTTTTGATTCTTCAAAAGGATTTTTAATGAATTCTAGATTATTTTCTTTTAACCAATCAATAAGAGCTTTTGATGGTCTTTTCTTAGCATCATACCATACTATTTTCAAATTATTCTTTTTAGGTTGAGAACCAAGATATCTTTCCCAATAAGTTTTTGAAGAAATTGAATCTTTTGCCAATTCCGTTTTAGAAGGGTCTATCATAGTTTGATTCCTTTCAATATCAAAAAGAGAACCATTTCTTGCATTTACTTTCGCATTTTCTGGCAAAAAAATTATGCCTGCCTCTAACGGAATACCTTCACCAGTTTGGTTTATAACGACAATGTCATTCATCCCACTATTACCAGCTCTATAGCCCCAATTTTCTTTAAAATAACATTCGCTAGTGACCATTGCAAGTGGATAAACAATAAATATTTGATTCCCATATTCACCACCATAAGAACCATCTGCTACTTCCTCACCTACTGAAAAATGGACTCCTAACTGATCAAGATAAACAAAATCTCTAGTTTCTTTTAATCTATCAAGTGTTTTTATCCTTGACTCTATCATTTCATTTGCACATTGTTCATCAGAAGCAGTTGTCTGTTCTAAATCTTCAATTAACATTGGTATCCCAAAAATTGTAACATAAAATAGATAAGGATCCCTGTCAAGTAATCCCTCTTTTATTAATTTTTGTGCTCTAGAAACAAGCATTTTTTCATTAAGTATTTTTTCAAATGAATTAACAAATATACCAGAATATCCCGTATGCACCACATCACTAAAAAGTGGTTCTCCTGAATCATTTACAAGATTACGCACCCCATGTCTAGTTATATGATTAACTATTCCAAGTGGGAATTCTTTTAATTTAATAATATATTCTTCCAGTGAATAACGCTTAAGATTATCAATTTTAAAAGTTTCATTCATTTTATCGATATCAAGGATAGGTGGTATAAATGAAAGTTCTTTAATTTTGTTTTGATTCAAATTTATCCCGTTTCCATAATCCCAATCAGAATCAGAATCATATGGCTTTTTTTGAACAGCATATTTTTTAATAAAACGTTTAAAAATTTTCATATTTTTTATCATTTAAATCCCTCCATAAATAGTAACATATAAATATTATAACACAATTATGTATACCTAATTTTAATTATTAATATTTAATAATTCTATGGCAATATAAATAAAAAAAACCTTGTATTACAAAGGTTTGTTATCATTATGGTGGAGCTGAGGAGAATCGAACTCCTGTCCGAAAAT
>CAYPGI010000120.1:0-2570 GCA_964410275.1 uncultured Muribaculaceae bacterium
ATATATAAAGTTTTGATCAAAGAAAGGAAAATATTATGAATGCAAAAATATTAAAAGATTTAAAAAGACAAACAATTACCCAATTTTTAGAAACAACTAAATGTTCCTTACCATCTGGTTTAGATGAAAACCAAAAAGTAAAATTATGCTCTACAAATAAGTTTATTGATACAACTGAATACTTATCACAAAAATATAGTACTACCAAATATCCAATCATAATAGGGCAAGTAAGTGGTTTTTATGAGACAGCTTCTTTAGTAGGTGAAATGGTAAGTAACCGCAATAAGAAAGCAAAACCATTTCTACTATTCTTTGATAGAAATGAAAATAGTATTCAAAATGCTATATTTAACTCTCTTTTAATTAAAATTAGTGATAATAATAGAGAATTTTTAACATCATTGTTTGGTTTAAAAAAAGTAGATATAGTAAGAGCATTTACTCCAAAAAAATATCAACAATATATTGTTGAAGTTCTTAAGGAAGAAGTTATCAATCCTTCTTTATCAAATGAAGAAAAAGATCAAATAATAGAAGAAAAGTATTTAACTGAAGGATTGATTCAAACTATTCTTGAAGAGAAATTCACACTTAACAAATTAGTTAATTATGCTAAAGAAATGAATTATAATGCAGAATCACATTATAATCTATTACTTTCAAAAGTTAATAAACGACTTAGTAAAGAAATGTTAGAACTATTTAAAAATATATCTCATAATATTTGTAACCATCTAGAAGTAAACGATAATTTTCAAAATATGATTAATGATTTATCCGAAAGTATTAAGGTAAATGGCAAAAAACATATTCTTAATAATGATGAGATTTTTGCTGGTTATAAATCAATGTTATTAAAAAACGGTTCAGGGAATGTTAAATTTTTACCAGGAATTGATATAAATACCCCTAAAGGTTTAGAAGAATTAGAAACAATTTTAAAATCATTTAATATTACTAATAATGAAGAAAATTCTAAAGAATTCCCAGTTGATATAGCTATTGTACCTAAAATTAAAATGTTAAAAAATGCATATCCTTTTATTAAAAAAACAGTTCAAGATTATGTAATGTCTAGTGATAATACTTGGGGAACTAATTCAACTGCGACATTAAATGTATATAATTATAAAAGTATTGGAGCAGAGTTTATTGAAGAAGAAAGAAATAATCGAAAAAAATTAACTCATATTAAAAAGATTGATCCAGTAAAAGGATTTCCGCTTATCACATTTATTGCGGGTGCTAACTTTGGAAATATATATCATAGTGAAGTAGATACTCAAAATATGATTGATATGGCTATTGCTGATGGTGTTGATACAGTATATATTCAAGGATTATTTTACTCAACTTATTAGCATAATCAAACTTCTAGGCGTATGCTTATTGATCCTGAATATGAAACACTTGATTCTAGATTAAAAGCCGCTAAAAAGGTAATTCAAAAACTTAATAAAGCTGGTATTAAAGTAGTATATCAAATGGGTGATGAAGAAAAACATCTATATGAAGATATGTTTAAAATATATACTAGAGAACAAGGTGTTAAGGGAAATAACTTTTTAGAGAGAAAAGATTTAAGAACTCGTTATGACTGGGTTAGACCGGTAATAATTCAACAATTAATACCATATTTAATTCGTATGGGAGAAGATGTTACTAACTTTTGTACTGATGAAGCAGAAGAAACAAGAATTTCAGAATTATGTCATGCATTGAAACTATACTATGAAGGTAATCCATTAGGAGATCTATCAAAATATATTAATTCTAAATATTTAGAAGATACTAATATGTTTAAAGTAGTTTATTCAACTATAGATAATTATAATTTAGAAGATCCAGCTCTTTCAGTCGAATTAATTAGTAATCCAAACTTTTCACATCTTACCCAATATGCTAAACCTGATGCGGGAGTAAAAAAATATAGTCGTTTAATGCAAACAGGTACAATTGGTGAAGGATCGTTAGATAAAATACCACAAGTTTTAGTTGATGGAAGACAAGGTCATATGGCTATAGCCTATCAAGATGAACAAACAATCATAAATGTTCCTCAAATGATAAAAGATGCTTGGTATAAGAATCCAGATTTACTCTTAGGTATTAAAGATAAAATAGCTGCAGATCCAACTCATAAACGTATTACTCAACCCGCTACTAAACCAAACTCTCCAGGAGGATGGACAATTACAGGCGACTCAAGAGAAGTAATGACTATAATTCCTTATTATAAACGTGTTCGTGAAGTATTGGAATATGTTCAAAAGACAGGAAAATCATTGCCTGAATTAAACGTATTACATATGAATGATATTCAATTAGGTTCTCCTACTGAAAGAATTGAATATTTTGTGAAAATGCTTGATTTAGCTTTTTATAAATACAATATTAAAGGTATTTGGGGAAATGGAGACTTCCAACAAGGATGGAATTATCCAAAGTTTGCTAATGAATCACGTCATTTAGGTTCAATGTCTGTTAGTCAACAAATGGTTGATTTTGTTGAATTACAAAGACCATTTTTACAGGATGCATTTGGTGTAGTTAAAGCAGATACTTTT
>CAYPGI010000121.1:0-2541 GCA_964410275.1 uncultured Muribaculaceae bacterium
AATAGTGGCCTCCATATTACCTGTATGACCTACCATATCACCATTAGCATAATTCAATATAACAACATCATATTTATCGATAACTTCTAATAAGGTATCCGTAATTTGATACGAACTCATCTCTGGCTTCATATCATAAGTAGCTACTTTAGGACTATTGATCAGTATTCGATCACAACCTTTAATCTCTTTATCTATTCCTCCATCAAAGAAATATGTTACATGAGCATACTTTTCTGTTTCAGCAATTCTAAGTTGCTTTAAATTCATATTTGATAGGTAATCACCCAAAGTATTATTTATTTCTTCTAATTGAAAAGCATTGGTACTAATAACAGTATCCGCTACTGGCATCATTGTAACTATTTTTATATTATCAAATTTTTTTGCTTCAAATTCTTTAAACTCAGGGTTACTAATAGTAGTAAGTATTTCTCTAGCTCGGTCTCCCCTATAATTCCCCCATATGATACCATCATTATCACTAATAATACCTTCTTCATCTATAATAGAAGGTTCTATAAATTCATCAGTGATACCTTTATTATAATTATAATCAACAATCTCTTTGGCATTATTGTATCTGCTTCCTAAACCATTAACGATAACATCATAAGCCTTTTTAATTCTATCCCAATTATTATCTCTATCCATTGAGTAATATCTACCTGAAACAGTCGCAATTTTACCTAATTCTATTTCTTTAAAATAATTTTCTAATTGTTCTATATACTTATAAGTTTCTTTAGGTAAAGTATCCCTACCATCACTAAAAACATGAAAATATAGTTTTTTAATATTATTATCTTTAGCCATTTGAATTAAGGCTTTAAAGTGTCCCATAAGCGAATGAGCACCACTGTCACTTATTAAACCCATAATGTGTAACTTACTATTATTATCATTAACATGTTTTATTATATTTAATAATTCCTTATTATCAAAAAAACTTTTATTTCTAATATATTCATTAATCAATTGCGAAGGTTGGTAAACAAGTCTTCCGGTACCTATATTTAAATGCCCTACTTCACTATTTCCCATTTGTCCTTTAAGAAGTCCAACATGTTCACTTGATGCATTTAAAAGACTATGGGAATACTTATTCCATAGATAATCAAAATTAGGAGTACTCGCTAATTTAAAAGCGTTTCCTTCTGTTTTTTCACTTATTCCTACGCCATCTAATATGCATAAAACAATTGGTTTCATCTTACCATCTCCACCTTATATTTTACCATATATTTAATTCCGTTCAACAAAAAAAGTGATATATATCACCTTCTCAGCATTTTTTTGATTTTTAAATCGTCAACATTATAAAGTGTCACTGCTTTTTTCTGAATTTCAAAATCAAAATGATTATCTTTTATTATTTCCCCATCTACATTACATACCATCTGTTTTTCTGAATCAATACTAATACTACTAGCATTATATTTATGAATGCGAGGTGATGATTCATGTATTTGCTTTTTTAATTTTAATAATAAACCCGGTATATAAATTTTAGGCATTGCATCCGCTAAATAGATATCAAATTGTCCATCATCAATTAAAGCATTAGGCGCAATTCCAAAACCTCCACCATAATATCTGCCATTGCATATCGCTATTAAAGTAATCCTTTTAGAAATATCATTATAAGTAATTGTTTGACTTTTAAATTTACTTAAAGTATATAAAATACTAGCATTATATACCCATGAACGCGGTAATCCTTTTTCTTTCATAAGAGATACATTTGAAGCCACTTCTGCGTCAATCCCAATAGAAGCTATATTAGTAAAATATAGATCATTTACTTTACCAATATCTATCTTATGAATCCCCTCTCCTAAAGTTGGTAAAGCTTTTACAAAATCATTACCACTACCAGATGGTATAATCCCTAACATCGCATTACTATTAACAATTCCATTTACTACTTCACATAAAGTTCCATCACCGCCAACACTATATATTAATGTAGGTTCTAAACTATAAGCATATAACTTAGTTAATTCAGTAGCTTCATTTGGTTTATTAGTATAATGAATTTTATAATCAATACCCTTTTCTATACAAACACTTTCAATAACCTTTCCAGTTTTTAAGGCATACCCTTTACCCGCAACTGGATTAACAATAAAAACTCTTTTCATAAATCCCCCTGTAATAACTGCTATTATACCCTTATAATTTTTTTAGGTCAATAAAAAAGGCTATATGCCTATCTTATTAAATTCTAATTTTAATTTATCAGCTATTGTAACAATAAATTCCGAATTAGTTGGTTTAGCTTTATCTATATCAACACTATGTCCAAAGATTTCTTCCATTAGTGTCCAATCGCCTCTATTCCAACTCACTTCAATAGCATGTCTAATTGCTCTTTCAACTCTTGAAACAGTAGTATTATATATACCTGCTAATTCAGGATAAAGTTCTTTAGTAATACCTCCTATTGTTTCAGGTCTTAAATAAATAATTTCTATCCCTTCTCTTATATATTGATATCCTTTAATATGTGATGGTATTCCAAGTTCATGTAATATTTTT
>CAYPGI010000122.1:0-2508 GCA_964410275.1 uncultured Muribaculaceae bacterium
TATCAAAGTTTGTTCATACTATTTATAGTTTAGTACTCTTGTGAGTCTTAACATAGACACCATTTTCATTTTTTAAAATAATTTGTTCATGATTATTAGTTTGATTAGTTAAACTAACACGGAAATTATCGTCTTTACTATATGATACTTCCACATCATAAATATAACTATTCTCATTATTAATCATTTCTAATATTCCAGTTAAATGATAAGCTTTAGAATTATTAATTTTTTTCTCCAAATCTTTCACTACATCTTTCTCATTATATTCGCCACAACCTACAAGAAAACAACACATAATCATTACCAAACCTAATAAATATTTTTTCATTCTTTCACCTCATATTTAATTTCATTTAATTATATGGAATCATTATTTCTTTTATGAATGAATATTTATCAATTTTTGGTTAAAAATACAAATAGAGATGAAAGGAGAATTTTATGGAGACATTGCAAAAAACTGCTCTGGTTATAACTATTATAGGAGCAATTAATTGGGGATTGATCGGTATTGCCGATTTTAACCTAGTTTCTTATCTTTTCGGGGAAACAACAACAATAACTAGATTTGTTTATACGCTCGTTGGTATTGCCGGATTAATAAATTTAGGAATCCTTTTTAATCACATTGAAAAATAAAAAAAGTAGCAAATGCTACTTTTTGACTATTTTAAGGGTTATTTTCTTAGTTTTAGACAAATATTCAATACGGGGATCGCTTCCCTCTACTTTGACTTCTACTTCATGAGTTCCTTCGCCTAAACCCTTTAAATCAACATAAGCTACAATATTCTCGGCGGTTATATCTTTTAATACCGATTCAACCCCTTTGATATTAACAGTAACTTCAACATCTCCAGCGCTTAAAGCACTAACGTCATAGCCATCCCCTAAATTTCGTCTTTCGATCTTGACGCGTTCTATATTTCTATCGGCAACAGAATCCAGTTTAACATCGATAGTAATACTATTAACTGACATTGATTTAATACCAACAGGTTTTTCGAGTTCTAATTTCCATTGTTTATTAGCTTTAAGATTGTTGACATCAATTTCTAAAGGTATGAAATTTAATTTATCTAGTATTTCTTCTGACCCATAAATAGTCACTTTAGAAGCACTAGCTTCAATTGAACTAATAGCCTTACCAAAAGCTACAGTACCAACAGGAATTACTTTAATCGGAATTTCTTTACTTGGTGAAGTTATTTCAACTTCTGCAGTAATAGTTGAAGGTACAATTTCTATATCAACTACATTACCACTTTGATCATAAGCTACTAATGGAACATTTTTTAAAGTATGTATTCCAATTTTTTGATCAACTAAATTATTGATATCTACTAAAGTTTTAACATTGGCAACTCTTTCTAATTGGTATTCAGCACCCTTAATAACAACTTTATCGCTATCAACATTTACATTATCAATAACCATTTTAGGATCTAAACTATCTTGATTTAACACATCGACTGTTAGACTACTAGATTTTGATACTTTATCATATATAATAACGGTTGCCACAGAAGGATTAACCATATAATCAAGATTAGTTAAGGCTTGACTATATTTAATATTAACTTTATGTGTACCTGGTTTTAAACCGGTTAAATCAATTTGAATATCATATGAAGGAGATTGCTTAGCGATAAACAAGTCTGTTTTACTACCTATTAAAGTAATATCTACTGTTTCAGGTAATCCTTCAATTACATAAGCTTCTTCATTATATAATACATTTACTGGTTGTGATTTCAATACTTCGGCGGAACTTTCGTTAAAAGTAATTATTTTTTGATCAATAATTACAAATATTAATACTGCCAAAAATAAGGAAATATATAATAAGGTATTTGCCTTAGATAACCAATTTTCAAATTTCTTCCCTGACTTTTCAAATTTACCTGTGATTGCTACTACTAACTTAGTAATAGGATTAATGATATTTACATCTATGAATTTACCAATTCTTTTGAAAAAGGTCTTAAACGCTTTCATTATTTTCTTCATCGTTTACTTCCCCCTCTTCATCTACAACTACTTCCTTCTTAGGACGTAACTCTTCTAATAACATCATCTTAAATTCATCAATTGTTAAATTGTAGTTTAATTCTCCAGCAATCGCAATAGATAATCTTCCTGTTTCCTCCGAAACAATTAATGAAATACAATCTGTTTCTTCTGATATACCTAAAGCTGCACGGTGACGAGTACCTAATCTTTTACTTATTCTTAAGTTATCACTAGTAGGGAAAACAGCTCCAGCACTAGTAATTTTATCCCCTTGAATTATTAATCCACCATCATGTAAAGGGTTATTAGGGAAGAAAATAGAAATTAGTAATTCACTAGATATATCACCATATATTTTTTTAGATTTTTCAATATAATCATTTAAACTATTGTCTCTTTCAATAACAATAAGTGCACCCATACGCATTTTTTTCAAATATTCAACAGCACCCATTATTTCATAGACAACCTTTTCACGCTCATCAACTGTCA
>CAYPGI010000123.1:0-2504 GCA_964410275.1 uncultured Muribaculaceae bacterium
TTTGTTATTATGCCTTTTAATAATAAGGTAATCATCAATAAAACCAATTAAACTATATCCTATAAAAGTAAATATGACAATTAGTAAATTATAACTAAAACTTATTTTATTCATAAAGAACAAAATAAATATAGTAATAATAGTAGGAATAATAAAAATTAATCCCCCCATAGTAGGTGTTCCTGATTTAGATGCATGTGTTTTTTCTAAATATTTATTAATTGTTTGACCAGCTTTAAGTCTTTTTAATATTGGTATAAGTATAACAGCTGTGACAATAGCCATTAAAAAACCTATCATCATTGCAAGTACTGATTTTGTCATTATAAACATATTTCCACCTCATTCAGTTAAAAATAATCTTACTGTTTCCCCCTGATATATCATTGTATTAAATATAGGGGCTTGATATCCTACTCTTTTTCCACTTCCTGAAAATTCTACTTTAAAGTCTTTTAATAATTTAACAGCTTCGTTGACACTTTTGCCTGTCACATTAGGAACAGTTGCATACTTTTTGTCATAGTAATTATAAGTTTTTTCTAAACCAGTGTCTCTTTTTTGTATATCTAAAGCATTGATTGAATCAAGCATTACCTGCCTTGCAATAGGTGCCGCAATAGTTCCACCATATTGAGTTACCCCTTTAGCATTATCAACTGCTATATAAACTACTACTTGTGGATCATCAGCGGGGAGAAATCCAATAAATGAAACAATATAGTTACCTACCATATACCTTCCATTTTCTACCTTTTGGGCTGTTCCTGTTTTACCTCCAACTCGATATCCTGCAATATAAGCATTTCTTCCAGTACCATAGGCAACAACTTTCTCTAAGGCATTTCTTACCATTTCGCTTGTTTCATTACTTATTACTTTTCGAACTACTGTTTTTTTATTTTCTTTGACAACAGTATTTGTTTCTGGTTCATTTAAACTTTTAACAATATATGGTTGATATAATATTCCTCCATTAATAGCAGCACTAACTGCTGTTATCTGTTGGATAGGAGTAACTGATACTCCTTGCCCAAAAGCAGTTGTAGCTAGTTCAACAGGTCCTACATTATCAATATTAAAAATAATTCCTGTACCTTCTCCATTTAAATCAACACCTGTTTTAGAACCAAAACCAAACTTTCCAATATAATCAAACAATTTTTCTTTGCCTATCATTTGACCTAAAGCAACAAATCCTGGGTTACATGAATTTTGAATTACTTCCATAAATGTTTGAGTTCCATGACCTCCGTGTTTCCAACATTTAATGCGAGCATTTTCTACTCTAACTGCTCCACCATCATGAAAAGTATCTTTATCTAAATCTACTAATTTTTCTTCTAAGGCAGTCGCAACCGTGATTATTTTAAAAGTAGATCCTGGTTCAAAGGTAGCCCAAATAGGTAGATTACGATTTATTTCTTCGACAGTATAATCTTGATAATTACTAGGCGAAAAATTAGGACGAGATGACATAGCTAATATTTCTCCACTTTTAGGATCCATTACGATACCTATAGCACTATCTGGATTATATTTTAATACAGCATTATTGAGTTCTCTTTCTAGTGACATTTGTATTTCATAATTAATTGTCAAAGTTAAATTAACACCATCTTGAGGTTCTTCATATATTTCAGATAATTGTAACTTATTACCTTTTGCATCACTAAAGTATTTAATTGCGCCATATTCACCAGTTAAATAATCATCGTACATAAGTTCCAAGCCACTTAATCCTTGATTATCAATTCCGACAAAGCCAATTGAATGTGATAAAAAAGTATCATAGGGATAATATCTTTTGGCTTCTTTAACCAAATATACTCCTTCAAAGTTTAATTCATTTATTTTATCAGCAATCTCATAACTTAATCTTCTTCCTTCAGGATGAACTCTTTCAATTGAAGTCCTTTTACTTACATGTTTATACATTTCATCATAACTGACATTTAGTATCTCGCTTAGTTTTGTAGATACTTCTTCTTTATTTTTAATCTGATTAGGAATTAACACTAACGAAGTTGTCGTTATGTTATTTGCTAAAACAAAACCATTACGATCAAATATTAATCCCCTATTTGCTTCTATTGGTAAATTACGGCTCCATAAGTTTGAAGCATATGCATATAATCTTTTATAATCGATTACTTGAATGTAAAAGACTTTTCCTACAATAAGACAAAAAAGAAGTATAACAATTACTAATACTACTTTTATTCTAATATTATATTTTTTTCTAAACACACTATCACCATTTAATTATATGTACAAGTTAGAACAAAAATGAAATTAAACTTTCACACCCAATCCTCACGAATTGGTATTTCTGTTTCACGGGCTTTGTTACCTATTCCTCCACAGACCTAAATTCCGATAGTCGCTACCGTACTCTTTTTTGGGGTTTATTTTTAATTAATTATTATATTTCTTAGTTATTTTATTTATATGTATTTCTAATCCCTTTATCATTATATTTATACTTGCATTGATGTCTCTAT
>CAYPGI010000124.1:0-2491 GCA_964410275.1 uncultured Muribaculaceae bacterium
GTTGGTAAGTTCCCTAATGTGGTTGTCGCTCCAAAACCACTATTATCAGTAACCGGTGTTGCATCAGTTGGGCGATACATACTCATTGTATACTCCCATGCTCCACCACTCATATCATAGACTCCATAGATATTACCTGTAGTACTCGCTCCTGCTCCACATGCTCCTGTTCCATCAACTCTATCTTCTATATCGTTATATACACATTGAGAAGTAATGGTTGTACTTTGACTTGGTGTTCCGTTTGAAGAACCCGTTATATAACCATTTGATTTATTTTGATATATTTCCTTATTGGCTCCTGTATACATACTATTTCCATGTTTTCCGTATTGGCTTTGTGATAGGTAGGCTACTGCTCCCCATTCACTATCTTTTGCCATATGGATATTTCCATCAGTACTAAAGCCGTATTTTGTATTATTATTAAATTTTTGTGCTGTTGCAAATTGAGTACTTACATTTTGATATCTTAAAGATGATACATTTGGTTTAATTACTGGATCAACATCCTCACAATCAGTATAACTTGGAGTGTTATTACAAGTAGTATCATCAGTACTTGTTTCAAATTTTCCTACCCATATTCCTGATAGTTCTGTTGTTCCAAAGGTGAATGCTGGATGAGTTAACCAATCTCCAGTAGTATAAGGACTAGTTGGAACTGTTTTAGTATTTTTATCTTCAAATATTATTTCTATTGATGGAGGATTTAGTAAGTCTGCTGGTGTATCAAATAATTGATATTTGTATCTTGGTATCCATACCCACATAGTATTGATATCACTCATTGGTATGACTGTTCCTATTGCAGCATTTAAAAGAGTTGTACGATTAGTACTTGTTACTGTTACAGCATTTGCCCACATCTGATTATTGTAATCATACCATTGATTATTTCCCTCTTTATTATTAGTGTCTGCTTTTACCCAATTTCCATTATACCATTTAACTGCTATCATTCCTGTTGTTAGTTCTGGTTTATTTGCGTATATAGGATCTATTTCATAGCACGTTCTCTCATCATAATTATATTCATATTTAGAATATTCATTATCGTATTGAATTAAAACACATCCATTCATTGTTTGATTACTATTTCTCGGATCTTTTAACTCGTTTTGTTCAATATAGCCACTCTCTATTAATTCACTAAGATTTAAATATACTGTCTCAGTTTCAGATAATTCATTAATATTATCAATACTCCATTTTTTACTATTTTGTTCAATCATTTTTACTTGATTCTCATATAAGTTTTCTTTAGATTTTTTTAACAATGTATTAACTGTAGGGACTGCGATTAATCCAATTATTCCTAAAATTACTATAACTGCGATTAATTCTGCTAATGTAAATCCTTTACTTTTTACCATAAAACACCTCTATACATCTATTATAACAAAATTATACCACTTTTCAACTATCTTTTCAATGTCAATATAAAGTTTTTTAAATTCTTCTAAATAAAAATAACTTTTAAAACTATAATAATTCACTTCTTTTTATTATAAAAGTTCTATTTCTTGTGTGAAATGCATAAAAAACATCTTCTAAAGCAATATTTTCTTTTTTTAATATATCTCCTATCCATTTAACACTTTTATTCATTCCTTTTAATACTTCATAATCAATATTACCATCTACTATAATAGGCATCGGATAATCTTTACTTTTTTTAAATACAGAAAGTGTACCATTGTTTTCTAGTACTGCATAATCAATTTCTTCTATACTTTTTACTTCTTTTTCTCTTAATTGAGTAATAAGATCATTTAAACTATACCTTAATTTTGACATTTCTTTAAAGTCTACTCTACCTTTTTTTACTATTACAGTTGGATTACCATCTACTATTTTTTTGATCTTAGGACTTTTTAACGTTATATAACTAATAGATAATTCAATTATTACTAAAACAGTAATTGGAACAATAGATAAAAAAATTGTTCTATCTGATTGTTCAATTGAAATCGCGGCAAGTTCTGCGATTAAAATAGAAACTATTAGATCTATGATACTTAACTTACCTACTTCTTTCTTACCCATAATACGATACATTAATAAAATAAAAAAATAAAGAATAAAAGTTTTAATTATTAAATTAAAATACATATTATCACCTACCATATTATGAGTAAGTCATATTTTTTTTATACAAACATATTTTTTATTAGGTGATATAATGAAAAAAATTGGAAAGGCTTTACTTTATTCCATAGGAACAATATTAATTCTTACATTCATTGTAACGTTATTAAATTACTTTAATATATTTAGTTATAAAATAGTTGTTATATTTAAAATAATTATTCCAATCCTTTCAATATTTATTGGTGGTTTAATAATGGGAAAAAAGAGTACTAATAAAGGTTGGTTAGAAGGAATAAAATATGGAATTATATTTATCGTTATTTTATGTATAATGAATTACTTAATACTAAGAACTGGCTTTAAAATACAGGATTTAATATATTATCTTATTATAATT
>CAYPGI010000125.1:0-2486 GCA_964410275.1 uncultured Muribaculaceae bacterium
TAATTATATCCCAATATTTCTATATAAATACTAGATGGTTCTATAATATTTACTTCATTAATATCTTTAATAATTTTATAACTAAATTCTTTTTTAGTAACTTGTTTTTCTTTTTTTAAGAATGAATAGAATTCTAATTCTTCATACATTCTATTTAGTTCAGCACTATCTTTTACTTTTATTTCAATATCTTTTAAATCTATTTCCATAGGTACATCTTTAATGATGGTTGCTAAATGAAAACTTAAATAAGCATTATCTTTATCAGTTAATAATTTTTCTTGCATCTTAGGAGTTAATTTATCAATATTTTCATATACTCCATCAAGTGATCCATAATCTTGTAATAATTTTAAAGCTGTTTTTTCACCTATTCCTTTAACACCTGGTATATTATCTGATGAATCACCCATTAATGCTTTTAAATCAATTACTTTAATAGGATCTATTCCATAATCTTCTTTAAATGTTTCTTTATTGTATCTAATATAATCTTTTTGCTTTAATAATTTCATTTCAACATCAGGACTAATTAACTGTAATAAGTCTTTATCACTACTTATAATTACACCCTCATAATCTTCATCTGTATTACAATATTCAGCAAATGTACCAATTATATCATCAGCTTCATAATTATCTATTTCATAGTATTTAATTCCCATTGCTCTTAATAATTCTTTAGCAATCGGAAACTGTACTTTTAATTCTTCAGGAGTATCTATTCTTCCATCTTTATAGTTTTCATATTTATCGTGGCGAAATGTTTTACCTTTATCAAAAGCAACAATCATATATGTAGGTTTTTCTTCTAATATTATTTTATTAATCATATTAGTGAAACCAAATAAAGCATTAGTAGGAAAATCCTTACTATTTTTCATAAAGTTTCCATTATAAGCAGTTGCATAATAACTTCTAAATAATAAATTATTTCCATCAACTAAAATTATTTTTTCCATATTATCACCTTATTACATTATAACATAAAAAAATAGAATAATAATATATTCTATTTTAAAACAATGACAATTGACTAGATTCATCCATTCCATCTAGTACTCCCATTGAACGCATTTTATCAATTATTGTAGTTGATACTTTTCCTCTTTTTTGAAAATCCTCAATACTTAAGAAAGGAGCTTTTTCTCTTTCTTCAACTATTTTCTTAGCTACTGTATCTCCAAGACCATCTATTGTTCTAAATGGTGGAATAAGAGTATTATCACCATCAATAATAAAGTTATTAGCATCACTACGATTGATATCAATATCTCCAAATTTAAAACCACGGGCTGAAGCTTCTAAAGCAACACCTAATACATCTAGAATAGAGTTTTCTTTATTTGTAGCATTAAATCCTTTACTAGATATTTCATTTATCTTATTTTTTATTGCATCATAACCTTTTATCATAGCTTCAATATCAAAGTCAGCACATCTTACCGAAAAATAAGCAGCATAATACCAAATTGGGTGATATACCTTAAACCAAGCAACTCTTACTGCCATCATAACATAAGCTGTAGCATGAGCTTTCGGGAACATATATTTAATTTTTCCACAAGAGGCAATATACCATTCTGGAATATTTTTACTTCTCATTAAATCAACATACTTAGCCCAACCTTCTTTATCTTTATGATGCCTTCCTTTTCTAACCATTTCCATTATTTTAAAAGCATCAATTGGCGCTAAACCATGAGCTGATAAATAGATCATCATATCATCACGACAACCTATAACTTCTTTAAAAGTACAAGTTTCAGTTCTGATTAATTCTTGAGCATTACCTGCCCAAACATCAGTACCATGTGATAAACCAGAAATTTTTACTAAATCTGCGAATGATGTTGGTTTTACTTCACTAAGCATGTTTATAACAAATCTAGTTGCAGTTTCAGGTAAACCTTGAGATCCTGTTTTACACATAATTTGTTCTTCAGTAACACCTAACTCATTAGGTGAAGAGAAAATACTTATAATTTTAGGATCATCCATAGGTAATGTATTAATATCTACTCCTGATAAATCTTGTAAAACCTTAAGCATTGTTGGATCATCATGACCAAGTATATCTAATTTCAAAATATCTTCTTCTAACGAATGATATTCAAAGTGAGTAGTACGCCAAGCAGCTGTATTATCTTCAGCTGGATATTGAAAAGGCGTAAAATCATAAATATCCATATAGTCAGGTATAACAACTATTCCTCCAGGATGTTGACCAGTAGTTCTTTTAACACCAGTACAACCACTTGCAAGGCGTTCTATTTCTGCCGTTCGCATTGTTATTCCTTTATCCTCACAATAACCTTTGACAAATCCAAAAGCTGTTTTATCAGCAACTGTACCTACTGTTCCTGCTCGATAAACATTATCTTCACCAAACAATTCCTTCGTATATTCATGAGCAATTGGTTGATATTCACTAGAAAAGTTAAGATCTATATCTGGTACTTTATCAGCATTAAATCCTAAGAAAG
>CAYPGI010000126.1:0-2412 GCA_964410275.1 uncultured Muribaculaceae bacterium
ATGTTGCATTTTAATATTTATAGCAATGTTTAAAAAATATTTTAATAATTCAACTAGAGTTGAAAAAGTTATAAAAAAACAAACAGTAACTAAAAAAACAGTAAAAAAAAATATAAAAAATGAAGTTAAAAAGGAAGAATATAAAGAAGAACCAAATAATAATTATGAAGGTTCAGTAACTAGAGTAGTTATGGTAATAATAAAAGTATTTGTTATAATATGTTTTATAATACCACTGATATTTTTAAATATTGGCATTTATATAGCTTTATCAATAGCAATATTCATTGTTATTAAGGGAATAGAAGTAATTGGTTTAGCAATCCTACTATCAGGTTTAGCAATAATTATATCTTATATTTTAGGTATTATATATGACTCAGTTTTCAATCATAAGAAAATATATACTTATCCTTTTATCATTGGAACAGTTCTAATTGTTGTAGGTGGATTAGTGTTCTTTGAAGAAGCGTTAAGCTTTAATTATTATAATAAGATTCCAGAGACTAATTTTTCTAAAGAAACGATAACTTATGAAGAAAGAATTGATAGAGATACTAGTATAAATGTTATTTTTGGTTCAAAGAGTTATATTGAAGATAATGATTTAGATAATAACAAAATAGTTATTGAAGTTACATATTATGATGATTTAATAGATGCAGAAAAAGTTAATTATAAT
This sequence comes from uncultured Muribaculaceae bacterium, assembly GCA_964410275.1. Lineage (GTDB taxonomy): Bacteria > Bacillota_I > Bacilli_A > RF39 > UBA660 > UBA5364. Next base: position 683 of record CAYPGI010000126.1, read on the forward strand.
AATAGAAAAAAGATAGTAATTGATATTGATCATAAGAACTATCGCTATCAACATAAAATAAATAAAAAAATGTATAAATTAGTTATGAGTAACTTAAAAGATAATGAAATATATAATTACTCTAAGTTATTTGAAACTGATGTAACAATATATGCGAATAATGAAACAATGAAATTAATTAAATAAAGGAGAATATATGGTTACGTTTGATGACTTTATGAAATTAGATATTAGAGTAGGTACAATAAAAGAAGCAGAATTCTTTGAAAAAGCCAAAAAGAAAGCTTATAAATTAGTAATTGATTTTGGTGATGAAGTAGGTATAAAGAAGTCTAGTGCTCAAATAACTGATTATTATCAAGAACAAGACTTAATTGGTAAACAAATTCTAGGGATAGTTAATTTTCCTCCTAAACAAATAGCAGACTTCATATCAGAAGTACTAGTACTAGGTGTTTATACAGATAATGGAGTAGTATTAATTACTCCTGATCAAGTAGTTAAAGAGGGAAGTAAATTGGGTTAAATAAAGAGTATTACTCTTTATTTTTTTTTGTATAAAAAAAGAACAGCCCCCTGAGACTGTTCCATAAAAGAATAAAAAGGGGTTGGCTAGTGTGATACTAGCTCCAATTCGCCTAAAATCGAATTGGTACTGCATATATTACAAGGAAAACGCCATTTTGTCAACCTTTTTCTAAAAAAAAGTAAAAAACTTTTTAAAAACAAGGATTTTAATTATTAAAATGGTATACTTATTATAGGAAGTGATTAATAATGCAATTAAATAACATAAAAGGTGTAGGACCAAGTATTATTAAAAAATTAGAAAAAATAAATATTAAAAATATAATAGATTTAATTTCTTATTATCCTTTTAGGTATGAGATATTAGAAAAAAGTGATATTGATTCTTTAGAAAATGATTCAAAAATAATAATAGATGGAATGATAGAAACTATTCCTAATGTTTTTCATTTTAATAGAAAAATGGATAAAATGAGTTTTAAATTAAATACTGGGGATAATTTATTAAATATTGTTATATTTAATAGGGGATTTTTAAAACAAAGATTAAGTATTGGTACTAAAATAACAGTTATTGGAAAGTATGATAAATTACATAATACGGTAACAGCTTCTGATATAAGATTTGGGCTTATACCACCTAAACCTATAATTGAACCTATTTATCACACTATAAATGGTTTATCTAGTAAACAAATTAATAATTTTATAAGTGTTGCTTTAATTGAGGATTATAATGTTACATGTAATATACCAAGTTATTTGATGGAGAAGTATAATTTATTGGATAAAAAAAAGTGTATTAGTATTATTCATAATCCTAGTGATTTAAATATACTTAATAAGGCTTTAAATACTTTAAAATATGAGGAATTATTTTTATTTATGTTAAGAATGAATTCTTTGAAATTGAATAAAAAAAATAAGATAGGTATTAAAAGGGATGTAGGGTATGAAAATGTAGATAGTTTTATTAATAAATTACCTTTTAAGTTAACTACTGATCAAATTAAATGTGTGAATGAAATATATGATGATTTAATTAGTGAAAAGAGAATGAATAGACTATTACAAGGGGATGTAGGAAGTGGTAAAACCATTGTTTCTTTTATAGCTTTGTATATTAATTATTTGAGTAATCGAGAAGGTGCTTTAATGGTTCCAACTGAGATTTTAGCTATTCAACATTATAATAATTTAAA
>CAYPGI010000127.1:0-2388 GCA_964410275.1 uncultured Muribaculaceae bacterium
CCCCTGAGACAGTTTCATAAAAGAATAAAAAGGGGTTGGCTAGTGTGATACTAGCTCCAATTCGCCTAATTTCGAATTGGCAATGTCTATACTAATCCAAAAAGGTTATTTTGTCAATACTATTTTTATTTTTATTTTTAAAAATAGGGATTTATGCTTGAAAACCGAACAATAGTTTGATATAATTAGAATAGGTGATTTATGAAAACAATAGAAGAACTAAAAGGAATAGGTCCTAAAACATTAAGTTTATTAAATAAAATAGGTATTGAAGATAGTGAAGATTTAGTTACATATTATCCTTTTAGATATGATATTTTACAAAGAAGTAATATTTTAGATCTTAAACAGGATGATAAAATAATAATAGATGGAGTAGTAGAAAGTGTTCCTTCTTTATATCGTTTTAAATCAAGAATGGATAAGATGACTTTTAGATTTAATACGGGAGATATGTTACTGAAAGTTACTATTTATAATAGGGGCTTTTTAAAGTCAAAAATCAATCCCAGTACTGAGTTAATTATAATAGGAAAATATGATAAGATTCACAACACTATTATTGCTAGTGATTTAAGGTTTGGTTTATTAACTGATACACCTAAAATAGAACCTGTTTATCACACTACTTATGGTTTATCTAGTAAGCAAATAGGCAATTATATTGATCAGGTATTAGTTGATGATATTGAAGTTACTTCTTATATACCTTCATATTTAAGTGAAAAGTATAATTTTATTTCTAAAGAAAACGGTATTAAAATAGTTCATAATCCTAATGATTTATCAACCTTAAATAAATCATTAAACTATTTAAAATATGAAGAACTATTTATGTTTATGTTAAAGATGAATTATTTAAAGAATAATAAAAATATTAAAGAAGGATTAGATAGAAAAATAGATTATTCTTTAATAGAAAAATTTATTAATAAACTTCCTTTTAAACTGACAAGTGATCAAGAACTAAGTGTAAATGAAATATATAAAGACTTAATTAGTGGAAATAGGATGAATAGATTATTACAAGGAGATGTTGGATCTGGTAAAACAATAATAGCTATGATAGGGATGTATATCAACTATTTAAGTGGTTATCAAACAGCACTAATGGTACCAACTGAAATACTAGCTAGTCAACATTATGAAAGTGCATTAAAATTATTTAAAGATTATGATATTAAAATAGAGTTATTAAAAGGTAAAATAAAAGTTAAAGATAAAAAAGATATTTATCAAAGATTAGCTAACGGAGATATCGATATTATTATTGGTACTCATGCTTTAATTCAAGATGAAGTAAAATATAATAATTTAGGTTTAGTTATTACTGATGAGCAACATCGCTTTGGAGTAAACCAAAGAGGTAACTTAAAGAATAAAGGAGTAACTCCTGATGTATTATATATGAGTGCAACACCAATACCACGTACTTATGCTTTATCTTTATATGGAGATATGGATATATCTAATATAAGGACTATGCCTAAGGGAAGAAAGGATATCATAACTCATTTAAAGCATCCAAATGAAATCACAGATGTCTTAAATGCAATGTATCAAGAATTAAAACAAAAGCATCAAATATATGTCATCGCACCTCTAATTGAAGAAAGTGATAAGATCGATTTAACAAATGTTTATGAATTAGAAGGAAAGATGCAAAAGGCATTTGGTAAGTTATATAATATAGGTGTCTTACATGGTAAACTAGATAATGCTGCTAAAAATAAAATAATGGAGGACTTTAAGAACAACGATATTCAAATACTGATTAGCACTACTGTCATTGAAGTAGGAATAGATGTGCCTAATGCTACTATGATAGTAATATTTGATAGTTATCGTTTTGGGTTATCAGCTCTTCATCAATTAAGAGGTAGAGTAGGCAGAAGTGAGTTACAATCATATTGTATCTTAATTAGTGAATATGAAAAAGAAAGATTAAATATATTAACTAAAACTAATGATGGATTTAAAGTTAGTGAAGAAGACTTTAGATTAAGAGGTAGTGGAGACTTATTTGGAATAAGACAAAGTGGAGATATGTGTTTTAAACTTGCGGACATCAAAAAAGACTTCAATATACTACTTAAAGCTAAAGAAGATAGTGAAGAATTTTTAAATAGTAAAGACTATGTTAACCCTATATATTCATATATTAAAGATAGAATTGAAAGGGTAAATAATTTAGATTAATTTATTTATGATAATTGTTGACTTTTAAATCTATAATCTTTATAATTATGGTAGCGTGATAAATAAATCACGCGGGTATCCCTATGATATAAATTATAGGGGTACTCAACCAAAACCCCCTGAAGGAGCCGAGAGGCTCCATTTTTTGTTTATATTAAAGGCTTTGTAGCCTTTTTCATTTTTTTAGTT
>CAYPGI010000128.1:0-975 GCA_964410275.1 uncultured Muribaculaceae bacterium
AGTTAAAATCAATTCTACATTTGCAGCTGGTATATAGATACGTTGATACACTTCTCTTTCTATATCAAAGAAATCCGAATATTCTTTTCCACTCCAGTCTTTCCATGACCATTCGACTGTATTAACTACTCTGTATTCCTTCGGTTTAGTTTTATCTGGATATGAATATCCATTAGCATTTCTATTACAATTTTTCCCTAATAACGGAGATGGTTCAACGGCTAATCCTTCTTCAAATTTTTTAATACCTAGTTTTTCAAAGTCATTGTCCGTTATTTGAATTCCTATTTTTATATCGTCGAAATCTACGTTTTTCAAAAAATTCAAATTAATTACTCTTTTTTTATTAATAATCATAATCTATTACTCCTCTCAAATCATATTTGGCAGGAGCAACTACCTACTTATCGAACAATACTATTTTTCTTTGGTTACGCCTTTGAATTTTCCACCAGAAGTTTTAACATCCATAAATTGACCATTATTTGAATCTCTTTTGACATAAAGATTTGTTTTGGGATTTATGAATTGTGTTCTTTCTTTTATTGCACCAATCCTAGAATTATCTCCTTTTGGTTTATTAACTGCCATTTTATAATCCTCCTTATCAACATACTCGGATAATGTAAAATTTCACCATGGAGTATTGTAATTTATCAAAATATTTGATAATATAACAATAGACTGTGATATAAAAATTCATTATCCTGTCTAATTTAGTACCTAGTTTGTGTTAGGTCTTGTATTGTTCTGTTGGTAGTTGTCGCTACCTGCAAAGGAAAAGCATTTGTTTATCTATCAAACAAATGCTTTTATTTTTCTAAAATCAATGTCATCAAGACGAACTTATACTCACTACCTTTACATTTGCATAATACCATATTTTTACAATTAATACAATGTTATTTTTTAAATTAGGTTATAGATTTATAAATGCCGGTTTTTTAGTATTTATGAGCATGAAAAAAAGATTGT
>CAYPGI010000128.1:985-2363 GCA_964410275.1 uncultured Muribaculaceae bacterium
CCTTATATTCATTGTTGTCCTGTGTAAAATTCGAACTTATGCCCCACTGATTAAGAGTGCTTATTAATTCTTTAATGCCTCTCTTAATTGCTCAACTTTATCTAATCTTTCCCAGCTAAAGTCATCTCTTCCAAAGTGTCCTCCTACTGAGGTTTGAAGATAAATAGGTTTCTTTAAATCTAAAGTCTCGATTATACCTTTTGGTGTTAAATCAAAGTTATTCTTGATAATATCAATTATTTTATCTTTAGATATTTTTTCAGTATTAAATGTTTCAATAAATATTGATAATGGTTCAGCTACTCCAATTCCATAACTCAGTTGTAACTCACACTTATCACAAAGATTAGCTGCGACAATATTCTTAGTAATATACCTTGCTATATAAGAAGCACTTCTATCAACTTTTGTAGCATCCTTCCCACTAAAAGCTCCTCCTCCAATCCTTGCCATACCTCCATATGTATCAACTACAATTTTTCTACCTGTTAAACCAGCATCTCCTTTTGGCCCACCTATAACAAACCTTCCTGTTGGATTGATAAGGTATTTATAGTCAGTATTCATTTGATATTTTTTAGCTATTTCATCCATAATATGTTCTTTTACAAAGTTTTCAAACTCAACTTTATTGTAGTTTTCGTTATGTTGAATAGACATTAAAATTGTATCAATTCTTAAATTGTTTGGATCACTATAATCAATCGTAACTTGGCTCTTCATATCTGGTCTAGCGTCTTTAAAAGTATTCTTTTTCCTTAGGTTGGTTGCTAATAAAATAAGATCATGAGCTATTGATATTGGTAAAGGCATATAATCACTTGTTTCGTTTGTTGCATAGCCAAACATTATACCTTGATCGCCTGCTCCACCATTATCTACTCCCATGGCAATATCATTAGACTGTTCATCAATAACAACCTTCACTTCACAAGTATTGCCATCAATTCCCCATTCTTCACTTTCATAACCTACATTACAAATTACTCTTCTTGCAACTTTTTCATAATCAATAGTACCTTTAATTTTAATTTCACCACCAATAATTAACAAATTAGTAGTAATATAGCATTCACATGCTACTCTTGCATTTGGGTCTTGTTTAAGACATTCATCTAAGATTGCATCACTTATCTGATCACATAACTTATCTGGATGTCCTTCCGAAACTGATTCTGATGTAAATAATATTTTTTCCATTTTTCTTTCCTCTCTTTCTTACAATAAAAAAACTTTCCAGAGGAAAGCATATTAATACTTTCTCTCATTGCTCATAGTTTCCTACGCTAAGTAAGGCACCTTCTTTATTAAAGGGTTGCCACTGCATCAACGATCTTCATCTCCACAGTTCTTAATAAGAGTTTTTAAATTGTAATTT
>CAYPGI010000129.1:0-2308 GCA_964410275.1 uncultured Muribaculaceae bacterium
GTTCTCTATTATTATCTGAAATTTACTTTTTCATTTGAAGAATTTTATCTTTTTTTATATGATACTTTCTTTTTTGTATTGAATTTTATAATAAGATATAATATAATTATAATGTGGAAGGATGGATTTATGGAAGATATTTTGATGGAAGCGGAATTGCAAATGGAAACAGCAATTGAAAATATGGAGAAAAGATTTGTTAATGTTCGAGCAGGACGTGCTAATCCAGCTATATTAGATGGTATACAAGTACTATATTATGGAGCAAGTACTCCGTTAAAACAATTAGCTAATATATCAATTCCAGAGGCTCGTCAACTATGTATAAAACCATTTGATAAAAGTTGTATCGCAGCAATTGAAAAAGCTATATATGAAGCTAAAATTGGATTGACACCTAATAATAATGGTGAAATGGTTATTTTAAATATCCCAGCACTAACAGAAGATACAAGAAGAGAATATGTTAAACAAGTAAAAACTATTGCTGAGGATTGTCGTATTGCTTTAAGAAATATTCGTCAAGATGCGAACAATGATATTAAAAAGACTGAATTACCAGAAGATATTAGAAAAAGTGGTACTGAAGATGTTCAAGAATTAATCAATAAGTATAATGGAATAGTTGATGAAAAATTAAAAGATAAAGAAAAAGAATTAATGGCTGTTTAATTCTTTTTTGTGTTTATTGTCTAATTAGTGTTAATACTATGTAATATAAGCGTTTTAATTGTTTACAATGATTTTTAGTGATGTTATAATAAAATAGAGGTGTTATAATGGCTGATAATAAGAAAAAGGGCAATTTAGATCTAGCAAAAGTAAATGATATACTAGGTCTTTCTAAAAGAATTTTAAAAATAGTTTATATATTGTTTTTTATATTATCAATATATGTTATTTTAATATTGGCTAAAGAATTACATTTTATTGAATTTGTATTAACAATTTTAAAAATAGTATCACCACTTTTTATTGGATTAATTATTGCATGGCTGTTTGATCCAATTGTCAAATGGTTAAATACCAAAGGCATTAAAAGATTTTGGGGAACATTTATAACTTATTCTGTATTATTAGGAACAATATATATAATTATAGCCGCTATTGTTCCACTATTATCAGAACAAATAAGCGACTTTGCAGGAATGGTTCCACAAATATTTGATGCTATTGAGGGCTGGATAGATGGAATATTCACTCAACTGGGTGATATCAAAAACTTTAATGCTGAATCATTTAAGGCTGATATATTTGGACAAATAGAAGCAATCGGAGTAAACTTAACTAATTCATTACCAACTATAGTTGTAGATGTAGTTAAGTCAACATTCTCAGGTTTAGGAATAATTATTGTTGGATTAGTTATTGGATTTTATTTATTAATTAGCTTTGATGGTAAAGGAGGCATTATTGCTTTCTTACCTAAGAAAATGCAAAAAACAACAATTGAATTAATCGAAGAAGTCGATAATTCACTCCGATCATTTGTACAAGGAGCATTATTTGATTGTACCTTTGTCTTTATAATCACAACTATTGGATTATGGGTTGTAGGTTTAAAAGCTCCATTATTATTTGGATTATTCTGTGGATTAACTAATATTATTCCTTATGCAGGACCTTATATTGGTGGAATCCCAGCTGTTATTGTTGGTTTTTCACAAGATCCAATGATAGGGTTATTAACATTAATTGTTATCGTAGTTATTCAATTCTTAGAGGGAAATTTTATACAACCTTTAATTATGAGTAGAACAACTAAATTACATCCAGTAACAATTATGTTAGGATTATTGCTTTTTGGATATTTCTGGGGTATAATAGGTATGCTTATTGCAACTCCGGTTATTGCAGCAGCTAAAGCAATCATCATGTTTTATGATGAAAAATATGATATATTACATTTTAATTAAAACGATGATAAAGAAAAGTAGATTATTAACTTTTATAGAGACTTAATGGTTGGTGTAAATTAAGATATTTATTAATTGAATGCTACTTTGGAGTACAGATAAAGTCTGTCGGGTAAAACCGTTATCATAATTAAGCACAAAATAGGATGGTACCACGGTTTTTCGTTCCTAGGAAAACAGTGGTTTTTATTTTATATAAAGGAGGATAATATGGAATTTAAGAATAAGAATCCCCGAATCTATATTTTAAGTGGAAAAGCAGGCAATGGTAAAAATAAAATAGCCAGTTATATTGCTGATATTTATCAAAAAAAGGATATGAAAACAATTAATTTATCATATGCTTCATATTTAAAAGAATATGCTAAAAATATTCTTGGTTGGAATGGTAA
>CAYPGI010000130.1:0-2289 GCA_964410275.1 uncultured Muribaculaceae bacterium
TGAGGTAAATAAATGAAGTGGCGAAAATTATCTAGAAAAAATAAGATTTGTTTAGCGTTTATAATTGTAAATATAACTGTTTTATTACTTATAACTAGTTATTATGGTTCAAGGTTGATTCGCTATTATCGTTTAGAAAATCCTAAAATAAAAGAAAAAGAAACTTTAGCTAATATCATTACTTTAGAAAAAAATTTAGTTTTAGTAGGTAATGGTTTATATGAAAAAGATAATATTTTCTATTATAAAGGGAAAGATGTCAATAATTACGTATCTTATTCTGGACGTTTATGGCAAATAATAAGTGTCAATGAAGATCATACTGTTAAGATGATTACAGTATATAATCAAACATCATTAGTATGGGGAATTAATAATGACTATGAAAAATCACATGTTAGAAAGTGGTTAAATTCTGACAGTGAAGAACATAGTGGAATTTTTTATGATACATTGTACAATCCTGATATATATATTAAAGATAGTAAATGGTGTATTGATATTATTGATAAAAATCCTGATACTTGTGAAAAAACAATTAAAGATAAAATAGGATTACTTTCTATATTTGAATATAATCGTGCCTTGGGAAGTGCTAGTTTTTTAAATACTAATACTTATTGGTGGATGATTAATGGATCTTTAGATAATAAAGTATGGTATGTTTTTCCTGAGGGTAAAGTAAATAATGAATCTTCCTTAAATACTGCATATTATAGTTATGGTGTAAGACCAGTAATCAATTTAAAAAAAGATGTTAAAGTATATGGTGGAGATGGAAGTAAAGATAATCCATATATTATAGAACCAGAGAGTAATAATATTTTAAATCAAAAAAAGGTTGGAGAATATATTAAATATTCTAATTATACTTGGAGAATAGCTAATATAACAGATAATTATGTTCAAGTTTATATGGATGGTTTTATTCAAGAGAATGGCAAAGATATGGATAGTAGATTTTCTACTATTGATAATGTATATTCAATTGATAAAAGTATGGGTAAGTATTTAAATACAGAATTTTATAATACCCTTTCAAATCAAGATTATTTAATTGAATCCAAATGGTATACGGGAAACTACGACTATAAGGTTGACTATAATTACAAAAATATTTATAATAGTTCAACTTCAGGAAAAGTAGGAATGCTCCATGTGGGTAGTTTATTTGTTGAAGATTTTGAGAATTATTTTTTGATGACAAGACAAAATAATTATGAAGATACTATTTATAAAGTAGTTGAAAATGGTAAAATATTTGCTGATTACATTGAAAGTTCTTCATATGTAAGACCAGCGATTAGCTTAAAGGCAGATATTATTGTCAAGTCTGGTAATGGTAAAAAAGATAATCCTTACATAATAGAGTAGGTGAAGTATGAAAAAAACAATAATAATATTAATTGTATTAGACTTTTTGGCTTTAATTGGTTTTTTTATAACTTATGGTCCATGGAATTATTTTCGTGATCTTTTAGTTACTACAGCTATGAATACTATGACTCATACGTATTTGGCAAGAATATTTTATAGTGATGAAATGATAAAAGAAATAATGAGTAAGAACTATATTATTGAGATTGATGAAGAAACAAATACTAATGAAATAGAAGTAGGTAATATTAAGGAAAATAGTAATTATACTTCTATATATGAAAAACAAATATTAGAAAGAGATAAGGATGATTTATACAAACTTATTGAATTTAAATATAATGGATATGATGCCTTTTTAACAGTCATCTATGATCCTTCAAGAGTTGAATTAGCTTCAACAAGATATCTTGGAGTAGTTGGTGAAAATGTAACTGATATAGCAAAATATAATAATGCTAAAGTAGCTATAAATGCTGGTGGTTTTAATGATAGTGGCTATGAAGGTAATGGTGGAACACCAATAGGTGTTGTTATAGAAGACAGTAAAATTGTTTGGAATGGTGCATATATGGCCGGCAATATTGTTGGTTTTAATAAAGATAATGTTTTAGTTTTATCTAGAGGCAGTGTTCAAGATGCCATAAATGCTGGACTGAGAGATGCTATGCAGTTTGGACCATCTTTAATAATAAATGGAAAACCATCAGAAGTAGGTGGTAATGGTGGAGGAGGAAAGAATCCTCGAACTGTAATTGCTCAAAGAAAAGACGGTATTGTATTATTTTTAGTTATTGATGGTAATGGCGAAAAAATAAATTGGGACCTTCGTGGTGGAGCTTCTTATGGAGACTTGATAACTATTTTACAAAGATATGGTGCATATAATGCTGCTAATATGGATGGAGGAGC
>CAYPGI010000131.1:0-2215 GCA_964410275.1 uncultured Muribaculaceae bacterium
CAATTAGATGAAATATATCCATATCTATATTTTTATTAGTTAAATTTATAATATCGTCATCTACTATTTCTTTTTCATCAAATTTATATAATTTGATTTTATCGACTTCTTTTTCTAATAAATTTAAGTTATTCCCTACTCTATTTATTAATAAATTAATTGAACTATGGTTTATTTTATAACCATCAAACATATCTTTTACAATACTTTCTATATTATTAGCAAAGTTATAATCTTTTACAGTCCCTATCTTTTTGATTTTTTTAACTATTTTTTTTCTATCATCGATATTTTCTTCATTAACGGTAAATATCATAATGGTATCAGGATTAATATTGTCAAAATACTTTTCTAATTCTTCAATATTGGAATCTAAGATACTTTTTTTAGATCCCGTAAAAAGATGACTATTATTACAAATCAATACCTTTTTATTACTAAATAATGAAATAGTTAATGCATCATCAATAATATCTTTTAATAAAGTTATTTCTAAGTCATAGGTATTTACATTGATATTATCGATATTATTATCAGATAATATTTTTTTAATTTCTTTATTAATTAGGTAATCTTCTTTACCATAAAATAAATATAACATAAATCACCCCACTATTGTTGTAATATAAATATTATATCAAAAAGCTATTAAAAAAGATATTAGTTACCTAAAAATAGCGATTTTTATTATATTTTAAGCAAATTTGTCGATTGAATTTGCTTTTTTTTAGCTTTTATGATATAGTAGTCAAATCAAAAAGAGGTGAGAATATGATTGAAATTAAAACAAAACATGACAATTTTACGAATAATAATATTTATACATTTATTAACAAAGATAAAAATCAAATATTAAAATGGTATCTTGGTAATAATGGAGATTTATATTGGCACCTAGTAAACTTTCGTAATCAAACAAACGATGACAATCATGAATTTGAAATCTCTATTGAAGATTATCCATTATATCAAATAATTGAAAATTTAGCAGATGAAATAAAAAATGGTGATATATTTATAAATGATTCAGGATTTAATGTTAGTCATAGTAATATTAATTATCATATGAATGCTAGATATATTACAAACGAAATTTATAATCCTAAGAATGATGAGTTAGTATGGTTTAGTGATGATGAAAAAATACCTAATACTAATAGTGTTTGGATAAAAAAAGAAAATAACTGTTACCACTTATCATTTATCAATATTTATAAATCTCCTAGTACTTGTATTAGATTTAAAGTAAACGGTAGTTTCTATGGATCTGGTTATTTACCATTTCTAAGAGCTTACAGTCGAGTTGAAAAGATTAAGGATAATCCTATGATTGCTAAATTCGCAGATGAAGCTGCTATTAAACAAAAAGTATTAGAAATTAAAAGAGAAGTTGCATAACTTCTCTTTTTTATTTAAGTGTTAAAACTTTATCCTTTTCTAAATAATCAAAAAAATCATTAAAGAATTCATATGAAATATTAGATTTTACAATTTCATCAATATATTCACTTTTGACATGATAATGACTTAATACTTCTTTATCATTAAAGAAATATTCTTCGTTGAATAGGCATTCAATTATCATTGACTTAAGTTGGTTGTATATACACAGCTTATGTTTATTATTTCTACTTTGATTGGTTGATATAAAAGCACTATCAGTGTCAATTAATTCTACTTTATTATTAGGGGTAATCAATACATTTTCACTATCTAAATCATCGTAATATATATTGTTTGTTATTAATTCGTTAATAATATTATTAAGTTGTTTAAATTTTTCGATTCGATAAGAATGATTAGAAGAATTTACTAAACTTTCAAAATTAACAGAATTTTTATGATATCTATGAATACACCCTATGAATTTACCTTTTGAGTAAACTGTTCCTAGTGGTAGATGAGTATTTTTAATTAGAGGTTGTATTTCAGTTAATAGAACTATTTTTTTCTCTAAAAAAGGTTTAGGTGCACTATATAACTTTAATACCCTGTCATTATCAAATTGATATATTTTTGCTTCATTACCTTCCCCTATTTTAGGAAAATTTGATATTTGATCTAAAAAAATATTAATTTTTTCCATACATACCTCCTTTAGTAGGTTATATTATAACAACTTATTAATTTTTGTCAAATAAAAAAGGAATATAGAGATATATATAAATGGAAACATTAAGTGTCCGCTTTTTCATGATTCAATGATAATTATGTT
>CAYPGI010000132.1:0-2203 GCA_964410275.1 uncultured Muribaculaceae bacterium
AAACTAAGAGTAATTTAGGAGCTAACGCTATTTTAGGTGTATCAATGGCAGCTTTAAAAGCAGCCGCACTATACAAAGAAATACCACTATATCGTTACATCGGAAATGGTAAGACTTTACCAGTACCAATGATGAATATTATTAATGGTGGGGCTCATGCTGATAATAATCTTGATTTTCAAGAATTCATGATTATTCCTCAAGCATCTACTATTAAAGAGAGAGTAAGAATTGGAGCCGAAGTATTTCATAATTTAAAGAAGGTATTAAAAGAAAAAGGATATAATACTAATGTTGGTGATGAAGGTGGATTTGCTCCTAACTTAAAGAGCAATAAAGAAGCTTTAGATTTAATTTGTGAAGCTATTATATTAGCAGGTTATGAATTAAGAAAAGATGTATGTATAGGTTTAGACGTCGCAGCTAGTGAATTTTACAAGGATAGTAAATATGAAGTAGATGATAAATCTTTAACAACTGAAGAATTAATTAGTTTCTATGAACAATTAGTAGAAGATTATCCGATTATTTCAATCGAAGATGGAGTAGATGAAAACGATTGGGAAGGATTTAGATTATTAACTGAACGAATGGGTCAAAGAATTCAATTAGTAGGTGATGACTTATTTGTTACCAATATTAAATGCTTGCAAAAGGGTATTGATAATCATGCGGGAAATGCTATATTACTAAAAGTTAATCAAATAGGAACTATTACTGAAACATTAGAAACGATTGAATTAGCCAAAAAACATAATTACAAAACAGTTATTTCACATCGTAGTGGAGAAACAGAAGATAATACAATTGCTGATTTAGCAGTTGGACTTGATTTAGGACAAATTAAAACAGGATCACTTTCTAGAACTGATCGTGTTTGTAAATACAATCAATTAATTCGAATTGAAGAAGATGTTTAAACATCTTTTTTTCTTGAAGATAAATAATCGTTGTGATATAATGATATTGTTAGACTATGGAGGTATTTTATGGCTAAAAAAAAGAAAAGAAAAGATGATAATAAAGAGCCGAAAAAGGGTCAAATTGAGATAAATGGTTTTATTATTGGCTTAATATGTATTATTGGTATTGCACCATATGGACCAGCAGGAGATTTTATTCATTTGTTCTCAGCCTTCTTAGTTGGAGAATGGTATAATGTTTTATTATTTCTTACGGCAATAATTGCGATATATATGATTGTTAAAAGAGAAAAACCTAAGTTTTTTACATCAAAATTAATTGGATTATATATTTTAATAATCGCAGTATTAATTCTTACACATGTTGATTACATTGAAAAGTTTAAAGGTTGGGAAGTAATTAAGGAAACTTTTGATAACTTAATGGCACATGCTGGAAATATAGAAAACAAACCTATTTATGGTGGAGGAGTGATTGGTGCTTTCTTCTCGTTAGGATTCGTTACTTTATTTTCATTAGAAGGTACTAGATTAGTAACATTTGTACTAATTATTTGTGGTGTGATTTTATTTACTGGTTTATCGATTTATGATATTTTCAGTAAACTAAAAAATAAAGTTAAAGGATCTTTAACTCGTAAAGATAAACAAGAAGTAAAAGATGCAGCTAGTGAATATGAAAAAAATAATAAGGTTGTTATTTCAAGTATGGATGAATTAATCAATATTCCTGAAGAAAAGGTTGAAGAAGTTAAAAAAGAAGAAGTAGAAGATGTCACTAATAAAGGATATGTTTATCCACCAATTCATTTATTAAAAAAACCAGTAAAAAATAAAACAGAAAAAGATGAACAAGTCATAAGTAATACAGTTTCAATATTAGAACAAGTATTTAAAGACTTTATGATTGAAGGAAAAGTAGTGGCTGTGAATATAGGACCAAGTGTAACACAATATGAAATGGAAATAAAAGCAGGTACTAAATTAAGCAAAGTAATTAGTATTAATAGAGAAGTTGCTTTAGCTTTGGCTGCTAAAGATGTTCGTATTCAAGCTCCAATTCCAGGCAAAAAAACGATTGGTATTGAATTACCTAATCAAAATACAACAATGGTTAATGTTCGTGAAATATTGGAAACTGTTCCTAAGAATTTAGACCCTAGTAAACTATTAGTTACTTTAGGAAAAGATATTATGGGTAGGCCTATGTGGGCTGAAATAAATAATACTCCCCACTTGTTAGTAGCGGGAGCAACTGGATCTGGAAAATCAGTATGTAT
>CAYPGI010000133.1:0-2146 GCA_964410275.1 uncultured Muribaculaceae bacterium
ATTTTTAGTTGCTTGTCTCTCAGCATCATTAAAATAAGCTGGAACTGTAATAACAGCCTTAGTTACCTTTTCGCCTAAATATGATTCCGCAGTTTTCTTTAAGTCACCTAAAATCATAGCACTAATTTCTTCAGGTGTATATTCTTTACCATTAGCTTTTGATTTTTTATCAGTTCCCATCAATCTTTTTACAGAACCTATTGTATCTGGATTAGTAACCATTTGTCTTTTAGCTGCTCCCCCAACAATAATTTCTCCTTTTTTGAAAGCTACTACTGATGGAGTAGTTCTTTCTCCTTCTGGATTAGCAATAACTTTTGCTTCTCCACCTTCAAATATAGATACACAACTATTAGTTGTACCTAAGTCAATTCCTATTATTTTACTCATTTTTTCACCTTTCCTTATTTGCTTACTTTGACCATTGATGGTCTTATAACTTTTCCTTTTAATAAATAACCTTTTTGAAGTACTTCAATTACTATACCAGGTTCAATTCCTTCTCTTTCTTCAGTTAACATAGCCTGATGATAAGTAGCATCAAAAACTTCATTTAGACTTTTTATTTCTGATACTTCGTACTCATTTAAGATACTTACTAAATTACCATATATAATTTTAAAACCTGATAAGAATTTTGATACTTCGTCATCTAAGTTGTCATCATCCATACTAATTGCTCTTTCAAAATTATCAATCACAGGTAAGATTTCTTTAACTATATCTTCATTAGAAAACTTCATAATGCGTGCTTGTTCTTCTTCTAATCTTTTACGATAATTAATAAATTCTGCTTTAGACCTTAGTAATGCATCTTCTAATTCACTTATTTTATTGTAAGCGTCATTTAATTTATCGGTATGTTTCTCTTTCTTTTTTACTTTCTTTTCTTCGTGTTCACATGTGCATTCTTCATCACAAATACAAGTTTCCTTTTCTACATCATGTTCACATCCACAATTTCCATGATTACACTTTTCTTTTTCCATTTGTCACCTCTCTATGTTCCTTTTAATATAATCAAGTAACGCAATTACTCGATCATACTCCATACGCTTTGGTCCTATTAAAGCAATTGTTCCTTCATTTCCATTAACTTCATATCTAGTCTTAATAATTGCAACATTATCGTCAAATTCATTTTCGCTACCAATATAAATATTTATACCATTGTCTTCTTCTTTAATACTGTTTACAATTTCCTTATCTTCAAACTTATTGATAATATCTCTTATTTTATCAGTATTATCGAATTCTGGTTGCATTAGAATATGACTTGTTCCTTTCATTGTAACATTTGAATTTGTCGTAAAATCACTAAAAGCAGTACAAAAAGCATTATACAATACTTCATGTTGTTTGACATACTTTCCAATGATAGGTTTAACTTCAAATTCCAATTTACTACTAACTTCATTGATCGGAGTTCCAATTATTAATTTATTAATTATTTCAACTGTCTTCATTATTTCTTCTAATGAAACTTTGCCTTCAATAGTAACATTGCGATGTTGTACATGGCCTTTATCAGTGATAACGATTGCAATTAAATTACTTTCATTAATGGGTACAACTTCTACCTTACTAATTCTATTCTCTTTTGATGAATTACCTAATACAACAGCTGTATAGTTAGTAATATCCGAAATTATTTCCATACTTCTTATAATAGTATCATCAATCATTAATGATTTATTATAAAAAATAGTTTGAAGTTTAAGCATATCGTCACCTGTAAGTTCTTTAGGTTGCATTATTTTATCAACATAATAACGATATCCTTTTTCACTTGGAATTCTCCCAGAAGAAGTATGAGTTTTCTCAATCAAATCGTTTTGTTCTAAGAAACTCATTTCATTACGAATAGTAGCACTAGAACATTTCATTATTTTACATAATGATTTTGAACTTACCGGTCTAGCCGTTTTAATATAATCTTCAATGATTAATTTTAAAAGTTCTGATTGTCTTTGATTAAGCATATAATCACCTTACCTTTAGCACTCCCACTGTACGAATGCTACTTCATTATACTATTATACTCTAGCATTGTCAATATATGAGTGCTAATTTTATAAAAAATATTTTATTTGTAGATTAAAATTGAAAGTGCACAATATATGTGCATTAAGTTTTGTAATCGACT
>CAYPGI010000134.1:0-2141 GCA_964410275.1 uncultured Muribaculaceae bacterium
CAAGTCGGTATTGATGTCTCTTTAGTTCCTGATTTTAAAATTGGTATAAATTTTCTGTGATTTGAACTTTGTAAAACTTCTGCTGTCATTATATCTCCCTCGTAACCAACCCCTCCAATTCTTTCTTCTGATTTTGTTTTATACTTTGGTGTGCAAATAATCAAAACAAAATCATTATCTATCTTATATTCTTTTATTTCAACTTCGTTTTTAGTACGACGTCTTGCTTCATTTAAACTTGGTATATTCATATTATCACTTCTTTTCCTCATTAATAATAGCATATTTCTATTATTCAATCAATAAAAAAACTCTTTATTAAGAGTTAAATTGGTGGTATTACAATAACTGTTCTAATTATAGTTGCTGTTATATTATTGTCAGTAACAGTATATTTTATAATGTATTCTCCGTTTGTAAGAGGATCGATAGTTGACCCAGAACCTGATATTTCAATAGAAACACCAGTAATCGGAACTCCATCAGCTGTTTTAGCTTCTACACCTTGATCAATATAAGTAGTACCTTCAGTAAGATAAACTAATACATCTCCCTTTAAGGAAATAGTTGGAGCATCAGGATTATTAATAAAGTTCATATTTGTCCCGCTATCTTCATCAACTATATATTCAAAATTTTTACCTACTTTTTTAATACGTAATAGCATATCATCAGAAAATAATTCATCTGTTTTGGGATTAGTTAAATTGGCATCTACTTTACCTGCTGCCTTTAATTGAGCAAGAGTTAAAGTAAGGGTATTATTATTATATTTAGGCATTACTAAAAGATTATCAACACGGTAATCCCTTAGCGAAGCTTCAATCGTCTTGATTTGAATAT
This sequence comes from uncultured Muribaculaceae bacterium, assembly GCA_964410275.1. GTDB lineage: Bacteria > Bacillota_I > Bacilli_A > RF39 > UBA660 > UBA5364. The sequence goes on from CAYPGI010000134.1 coordinate 844, forward strand.
TATATAAGTCATCTTTGCCCTTTTTAATGCTTTTTTCGATTGCAGGTAAAGCAATAAGCGCAAGTAAGGCAAGAATTGTAATAACACCTAATAATTCAATAAGAGTAAAACCTTTTTTCATTTATTCACCTACTATATTTATTATATAATGAAATATCCTTTTTTACAATAAAAAAGTAGTGCTTTATACTTCTTGCACTACTAATAGAATCATTGGTTTACATTCAGTTTCCTGATATAGATATTTTCCAACACGATCTCTTATACCAATTTTTATCTTGTTAAAATCAACATAATTAGGTTTTAAGTTCTCATTTATTACTTCTAAGGATATCTTTTTAGCTTCATTTATTAAATCAATATTTTCTTTTACATATATAAATCCTCTAGTAAGTATTTCAGGTCCCGCTAAAACCTTTTTGGTTGTTTTAGATAAAGTTACAGTAACTACTACAATACCATTATCACTTAAAGCTTCACGATCTTTAATAACTAATTCACCTATATCGCCAACAGTATTACCATCTATTAAAATATCATCAACTTTAATTTGTTCATTAGAATCAACTAAGACACCATCAACCAAATTTACAACTTGACCATTTAATTTTAATAAAACATTTTCTTCTGGCATACCTATTTGTTTTGCTAAATTAGCATTAGCTACTTGATGACGGTATTCTCCGATAACCGGAAAATAATATTTGGGTTGCATTAGATTAAGCATTAACATTAAATCTTCACTTGATGCATGTAATGACAAATATTTATTAGTCGGAATGATAATTAAGTTGGCTCCCATTTTAGCAATAGTATCAAACATTTCAGTAGCACTTTTTTCCATACCATCATATACTTGAGTGGCAAATACTACAGTATCTGTTTCCTTCATTTTTACAAATTTATCATAACCTTTAATTATTCTTTTCATATTTGAAAAAGGTTTTTCTCTTTCATCAGATATAATTACAATAATATTTTCTTCATCGACATGATGAATATTACCGATTCTTTTTTTATCGAATTTAATATAACCTTTATCAATTGATGAAATGATTGTATTTTGTAATCTTTTACCCATAATAACAACATTACGATTAGTTTTTTCTATTTCATTAAACAATTCTTGAATACGATATATCTGTGCTTGAAAAATATTAAATAATATTCTTCCTTCATTACGATTTAAAGTTTCACTAATTATACCACTAGTTCTATGTTGAGGTGAAGTATATCCCCTTTTATCAGCATATAATGATTCACTCATTAAACATAAAACTCCTTGTTTACCTATATAA
>CAYPGI010000135.1:0-2118 GCA_964410275.1 uncultured Muribaculaceae bacterium
CATGATATAGGTATCCACCTCTATCAAAAGTTACTTTTGTAATTTTTGCTTTTTTTGCTCTTTTAGCCAATAATTCGCCTACTTTAGTAGCTGCTTCAGTGTTCCCACCATTTTCAACTTTTAATTCCTTATCTATTGAAGAAGCACTAACTAGAGTAACGGCATTTACATCATCAATAATTTGAGCAAATATATTATTATTTGATCTAAACACGTTTAGTCTTGGAACTTCAGTAGTACCAGAAACTTTTTCTCTTACGCGAACATGTCTAGATTTACGCATGTCATTACGAGATACTTTTTTTATCATAAGTATTTCTCTCCTTTACTTTAATTATTTAGTCGCTTTCTTTCCTTCTTTACGACGAACAATTTCATCTTTATAACGAATTCCTTTACCTTTATATGGTTCAGGTTTTCTTATTTTTCTTACATTAGCTGCGAATTCTCCAACTATACATTTATCAATTCCATGAATAAATAATTCAGTATTACTTGGACTTTCTAATGTAATACCACTAGGTATTTCAACATTAACAGGATGTGAATAACCTGCAGTTACTACTAAACCATTTCCTTTTAATGCAAAACGGTACCCTACACCAATAGATTCTAATTTTTTAGTGTAACCATCAGTTACTCCAATAATCATATTCTTTATATTAGCGTTTGCTGTTCCATGAAAACTTTTAAAATTATCATTTTTTCTTTCAATAATAACTTCATTATCCTTTACAGTTACAGTAATATTTTTATTAACTTCAGTAGAAAGTTCACCTTTAGGACCAGTAACTTTTACAATATTACCTTCAACTGAGACCGTAACCTTTTCTGGTATTGAAAGTATTCTATTTCCAATACGACTCATATTAATCCTCCTTTACTTTCTACCAAATATAAGCTAAAACTTCTCCACCAAGAGACTCAGCTTTTGCTTGTTTATCAGTCATTACACCTTTAGAGGTAGAAATAACAGCAATACCTAAACCACTAAGTACTCTAGGTACTTCATCTGATTTAACATACACTCTTAACCCAGGTTTTGAAATTCTCTTTAAACCAGTAATAACTCTTTCTTTCTTTTCGCCATATTTCAAATTTAAAACGATAATATTTTGAACATTATTCTTTTTAACTTTGAAATCATTAATAAATCCTTCTTCTTTTAGAATTCTTGAAATTTCTAATTTCATCTTTGAAGCGGGTACTTCAACTTCTTTATATCGCATTTGATTAGCATTACGTATTCTTGTAAGCATATCTGCGATTGGATCGTTAACTAACATATATATCCTCCCTTCACTTACCAGCTAGATTTGGTAATCCCTGGTATTTGTCCTTTATAAGCTAATTCTCTAAAACAAATACCGCATCTTGTACAACGAGTATATTCACGAACTTTGAACTTTTGTTTGCGATTAGCTTTAATAATCATGCTTTTTTTAGCCATAATTTCCTCCTTTATTTCTTAAATGGCATACCAAAACCTTTTAAGAGATCGTAAGCTTCTTCATTTGATTTAGCTGTTGTAACAAAAACGATATCCATTCCACGCACTTTCACAACATTATCATATTCAATTTCAGAAAAAATTAATTGTTCAGTTAAACCTAATGTATAATTTCCTCTACCATCAAAAGCTTTATTAGAAATTCCTCTAAAGTCTCTAACACGAGGTAAAGCAATACTAATTAACTTATCTAAAAAGTTATACATAGCTTCTCCTCTTAAAGTAGCTTTACACCCAATTTCTTGTCCTTGACGAAGTTTAAACCCGGCAATTGATTTTTTAGATTTAGTAGCAACTGGTTTTTGTCCAGTAATTATTTCTAAATCTGCCATAGCAGCATCTAATAATTTACTATTAGTAGTTGCATCACCGACACCAATATTTATTACAATCTTGTCTAATTTTGGTGCTTCCATTACATTTCTATAATTATGTTTTTTCATTAATTCAGGTATGATTTCTTTAGTGTATTTTTGTTTTAGGCGGTTCATATATACCCTCCTTCCAATTAATCAATAATTTCATTAGACTTTTTACAAACTCTAACTTTTTTATTTTTTTTATCTATAGTATGTCCTATTCTGGTTCCAGTTTTAGCTTTAGCATCA
>CAYPGI010000136.1:0-2091 GCA_964410275.1 uncultured Muribaculaceae bacterium
AAAAAATTAAAAATTATGATAAAGATAAATTATTAATTGGTTTAGAATCTACTGCCCATTACGGCAACAATTTAATTTATTTTTTCTTTAAAAAGGGTTTTAAGGTTGGTATCATTAATCCAATTCAAACTTCCACTTTAAGAAAAACTAATATTAGAAAAGTTAAAAATGATAAGGTTGATAGTATTTTAATTGTTAAAACTTTAATGATGAATTGTTTTACTTTATTAACTGATTATGATGTAGATTTACTTGAACTTAAATCTTTATGCAGATATCGCCATAATTTAATCACTATGCGTACTAAATCTAAGATTCAACTTGCTACTTATGTTGATCAATTATTTCCTGAATTAAATTCATTTTTTAAGAATAATTTACATATCAATACTTCTTATCAGCTTTTAAAACAGTATTCTAATCCTCCTGATATTGCTAATGTTAATTTAACTAAACTTACTAATATTCTTATTAAAGCCTCTAAGGGTAAATATAATAAAAATAAAGCTATCAATTTAAAGGAATTAGCTAAGACTTCGGTTGGTATCGATAATTCGGCATTACCTATTCAAATCAAATTAACTATTGAACAAATTGAACTTTATTCTAATCAAATTGATGAGATTGAAACTAAAATTAATAACTATATGAAAAAAAGCGATAATGTTATTACTTCTATCCCTGGTATTTCTAACACTACTGCTGCTATTATTATCAGTGAACTTGGTAACATTAATCGCTTTAAAGATTCTTCGAAAGTTATAGCTTATGCTGGGCTTGATTCTACTATTAAGCAATCCGGCAATTTTAACGCTAAAACAACTAGAATGAGTAAACGTGGCTCTTCCTTACTACGTTACGCTCTTATCTTAGCTGCTAATAATGTGCGTTTAAACACTAAAACTTTCGATGAATATTATACCAAAAAATGTTCTCAGGGTAAATCTCATTACAATTCACTAGGACATTGTGCTAGTAAATTAGTTAGAATACTATTCAAGATGTTGTCTGATAAGAAATCTTTTAACATTGAATAAATAATACTTTTCAAAGAACTTTTTCTTATTTTTATGTCTTCATTGACAATTAGGAATCAAACCGTAACCTCACATTACGGTGCGTTGCTGTGCAATAAATTTATGATTTACAATTTTTTAAAATAATTGTTAAAAACTATTGACTATTCATAGTTGGTCTCCTTTATTTTGAGCAAAATATTGTGTTTTCTATCTTGAACTGTTTTAAAATAGAATTAATACCATCCTCAATTTGTTTCATATAAACCTCATCATAATTAGATTTTCTAGTAAATGTTATTTCATAAGGTTTGATTATCACATTAAATAAGTTTTCTATTTTAATTAAAGAATCACCTTTTCCTCTTGAATAATCTAATGTCATTTTTATTTCAAAGGAAATTAAATTATTAATATTTCCTGCTTTAGCATAGTTAACTAACGCTTCATAGGTTTCACACTCTATGCTCCCATAATTCTTATTTTTCATAGTGAATTCTAGTCTTACATAACTTTTTTTATAAGCATAATCTTTAAATTCCCATTTGAGTTTTTCATTTTTTCGCTCATCTTCTTCAAAAATTGCTAACATTCTTTTATATATATCATCAATATACTTAGCAAGTAAAAGAACACTTTGTTCGTTTGCAATTGTATTTGAATAATCAAATTCATTATTTACAATTTGCTCTGTTAAATTTCCGTTATAATTCATATAGTTGCCTCCTATACTAATTAATTATACCATAAAAATTGATATCAATAAAATTTTTAAATATTTAAAGAAAAATTTGACACATCAAAGTCCATAATCATCTTTTTCTATACTTTTCATATCATCTTCATCTAATATGTTTTTATTATATAAATCTTCAACAACCTTATTGTACATTGGATCTTTTTTACCCCAACCAAATAGTTTTTCTTGTAAGAACTTCATTAATTTTTTGAACTTATCTTTAAAATATCTTACCGTTAGTCTTAAACTCGAATTTTCTTCCTCTAACTCTTCAATTTGGTTTTCTTTTTCATCTAGTTTTTCTTTTAACATTTTATTTCTATTAGATAAAGCAAG
>CAYPGI010000137.1:0-2072 GCA_964410275.1 uncultured Muribaculaceae bacterium
TGGATGAAGATTTTTTAATCGAACTAGCTAAACAATACATCGAAGAAATCGAAAAAAAAGAGTGGCCAGATCTAACACTCGATGAAATTGAATTAATCAAGGATAAAGAAAAAAGAATAAACTTTCGTAAAAGGTTTTTCTATTGCTTCAAACATGTAATAAACCCACTATATAATAACTTACCTAAAAAAGGGAAATTTTCGTTCTCGGAATCTGATAAACACCTCACTAGTAGAATGATGGTCAATGAATTAAAAGAACACTATTATAAATATAATTTTACTAGAGATGATATTATAGATATAATTAGTAAAGGAAATAGAAGATGATAAAGTCAGTATATATACATATTCCTTTCTGTAAGACTATCTGCTCGTACTGTGATTTTTGTAAGCTACATTACCACAGTAAATGGGTTAATGAATATCTAAATAGTTTAGAAAAAGAAATAAAAAACAACTATCAAAATGAAGTAATTGACACTATTTATATTGGTGGTGGTACACCAACTTGTTTGACACTTAATGAATTAGAAAGATTATTTTATATTTTAAAAGGAATAAGGACTAGCAATAATTTAGAATATACTATTGAAGGAAATATTGAATCAATTGATGATTCTAAATTAAAGTTGTTTAGAAGTGTTGGCATTAACCGATTAAGTATTGGTATTGAAACATTTAATGAAGGTTATTTAAGTTTCCTTAATCGAAATCATAATGTAAACCAAGTAAAAGAAAAAATTGCTTTAATGAAAAAAGTAGGTTTTAATAATATTAACATTGACTTGATATATGCTTTACCTAATCAAACATTAGAAGAAGTAAAGAAGGATCTAAATGAATTTTTAAAATTAGATATTCCGCACATATCGACATATTCACTCATAATTGAAGAACATACAAAATTGTATATTGAGTCAGTTAAAAATATAGATGAGGACTTAGATTTGTTGATGTATGAAAAAATCAATAAAACTTTAACTAATAATGGTTATCACCAATATGAAATAAGTAATTATTCTAAAAAGGGATTTGAATCAAAACACAATCTAACATATTGGAACAATGATGAATATTATGGTTTTGGATTAGGAGCAAGTGGATATATTAACAATATGCGCTATACCAATACTAGAAGTCTTAGTAATTATATAAATGGTAAATATATCTTAGAAAAGGATATCCTAACTGAAGAAGAAATAATAGAAAATGCATTTATTTTAGGTTTTAGAAAGATAAAGGGAATTAATATTGATTCTTTTAATAGAAAATACAATACTGATATATTAAAAAATAACATTATTGAAGAATTAATTAAAAATAACAAATTAATTAATGATGGTCAAAATGTATATATTAATCCAAAAAAACTATATGTATCTAATGATATTTTAGTTAATTTTGTTAATTAGAAGGAGTTTTATGAGAAGTGATGTTTTTAAAAAAGAATTAAATTATATAAATAATGAAGATATTAAGAAAGATATTATTAAAATATTAGAGATGTTGCCAGATTACTTTTATGAAATACCCGCTAGTAGTAGTGGTAAATATCATCCTGATTATGCTTTAGGTAATGGTGGATTAGTTAGACATACTAAGGCTGCTGTAAGAATAGCACAAGAATTATTAAAAAATAATACGATTGGTGATACTTTTAAGGATAGAGAAAAAGATTTAATCATATTTTCGTTGTTATTACATGATGGCTTAAAAGGTGGATTGACAAAAGAAGAGCATACTGTTTTTGACCATCCTTTAATAATGGTTGATTTTATAAGGAAAAATTCAACATTAAAAAGTGAAGATATTGATTTAGTTACATCGATGATAGGGAGTCATATGGGTGAGTGGAATACTAATAAATACAGTAAAGCTGTATTACCACTACCAACTACTAAGTATCAAAAATTTGTCCATATGTGTGATTACTTAGCAAGCCGTAAATTTATTGAAATTAAATTTGATAGTAATGAGATAATCGATTGACCAAACTTTTGTTCCTTAGTATAATTATTTTGGAGGTAGTGTATGAAAGTAGCACGTGGTAAATTAATAGTTGTTGAAGGA
>CAYPGI010000138.1:0-2037 GCA_964410275.1 uncultured Muribaculaceae bacterium
TGATACTGAACTTTATAATTACTTTAAAGAATATGGTAAAAAGTTTTATATGGATTTAGGTATAAAAGAAGATAATTTAAGATATCATGATCATGAAAAATTAGCGCATTATGCCAAAGCTGCTTGTGATATTGAATACAAGTTTCCATTTGGTTTTGGCGAAATAAATGGCACTCATAATCGTACTGATTTTGATTTAAAAAAACATCAAGAATTTAGTGGTATCAAACAAGAATATTTAGATCCTGAAACCAATGAAAAGTATATTCCGTTTATTATTGAATCTACATATGGACTTGACCGTAGTGTTTTAGCTTTTCTTTTTGAAGCTTATAATGAAGAAACATTACCTAATGGCGATGTAAGAGAAGTATTAAAATTACATCCATATCTTGCTCCATATAAAGTTGCAGTTTTACCTTTAATCAAGAAAAGTCATAGTGAAAAAGCATACGAATTATATAAAAAATTATCTAAAGAATTTATGACTAGTTATGATGAAGCTGGAAATATTGGTAAAAGATATCGCAGGCAAGATGTAATTGGAACACCATTTTGCATTACTATTGATGAAGAAACATTAAATAATAATACAGTAACTATTAGAGATCGTGATACTATGGAACAAATTACTTTGAATGTTGATGAAATAGTAGATTATATTAATGAAAAGGTAAAATTTTAGTATTATTAAAATATCCTATAGAAATCTATTTATTAAAAATAGAAAGTAGTCAAGTTATTGAAATTTTTTGAAATTTAAGTTTTACACAAAAAGAGGTAGCAAAAATAAAGGCGATTGATTATGTCAATCGCCTTTTATTAACATTTATGACACTTTCAACGCGAAGCGTAGGAAGAAAAAACCACTCGTTATACGAGTGGGAGTTAAAAGCTTAAGCAAAAGAGCGACACGTCTGATATAATTTAGGTGTTCGAGCCTCAATTATATCAGAAAGGAGTAGCGCTCTATAGCTAATAGTTTAACACATACCAAGTGGATGTGTAAATATCATATAATATTCATTCCAAAATATCGAAGGAAAATGATCTACCATAAGATGCGAACGGATTTAGGAGAGATAATAGGGAAACTTTGTCAATAAAAAGGAGTAAAAATAATGGAAGGACAACTTATGGCAGATCACGTTCATTTGCTTGTCGCAATACCGCCAAAGATGAGTGTGTCAAGTTTTAAGGGTATTTAAAAGGTAAAAGTACAATGATGTTGTTTGAAAGACATGCAGAATTAAAGTATAAGCTGGGAAACAAATACTTTTGGGTAACAGGATACCATGTAAGTACAGTTGGCCTCAATGACGCAGCGATAAGAAAGTATATTCAGGATCAAGAAAAAGAAGATCAAATTGAAGATAAAATGATGAAAAAAGAATATAAAAACCCTTTCAAAGGGTAGCTAGGAATAATAGCATTGAGGCTTGAACAAAGAGAAAGCCAGCCGTTTTAAAATGGCTAGCTAGTATTATGCCCTTATAGGGCTAGTGCAAACTACGTCTTTTAGGCATAGTTATGATTAATTTACTTATAAACAAATACTAAATCAAATACTTTATTTATTGATTACATATTCAATAGAATAAGCATCAGCTAAACTTATTGAAGATGTGCTAGTAATTGTTCTAGAAACTCCTGCAGGGACCTCTTCACCTATGTATCCAAGTAATGGTGGATCTATTAGCTGATTTCCGTTTTTATCTTTAACAATAATATTGAAAGATTTCAGGTATGCTGTTTCAGATGATGTATTAGTAACTTGTGTAATTAAAGTTGTTTCTCCTTGTTCATTAGTTATAAAAGAAGTGTTTTCAAATTTGAATACTTCTAATTCTTTATCACCAATAACTCCTTCATTAGTATTAGCAATCGGTTTTTTATTTTCAACACCATCTTTATTTTCCTTTTCTTTTTTGCCACAGGCAACAGTGAAAATTGCTAATACTACTAACAATACATATAATAATTTTTTCATTTTTCTACCTCCATTGTATTTTTTTATAATTTAATTGTATCATAAAT
>CAYPGI010000139.1:0-1992 GCA_964410275.1 uncultured Muribaculaceae bacterium
CATTAGGATTCATTACTGAACCACGAACTGTAGGTTTAATTCCTAAATGTCTCTTACGACCAGCTTTACCATAATTTATTAATTCATGATCAGCATTTCCTACTACTCCGATAGTAGCTCTACAAGTTCCTAATATCTTACGAACTTCACCACTCTTTAAACGGATTAGTACATATTTATCTTCTTTTCCTAAAATTTGTACACCTGCACCAGCAGTACGAGCTAATTGTCCACCTTTACCAGGCTTTAATTCAACATTGTGTACCATAGTTCCTTCAGGAATTCTTTCTAATGGTAAGCAATTACCAACAATAATGTCAGCACTTTCTCCACTTTCAATTTTAGCACCAACAACTAAATCCTTAGGAGCTAAAATATATCTTTTTTCACCATCAGCATAGTTAATTAAAGCAATATTAGCAGTTCTGTTTGGATCGTATTCGATAGAAGCAACTGTTCCAATAATATTATCTTTATTTCTGATAAAATCAATAATACGATAATTTCTCTTAGCGCCACCACCACGATGTCTTAAGGTAATTCTACCTTGATTATTACGTCCACCTGTTTTCTTAAGTGATACTGTTAATGATTTCTCAGGAGTTGTTTTAGTTATTTCATCATTGACTAACTTTGACATTCCGCGAGAACCATTTGTAACAGATTTAAATTTTTTAATCGCCATATGTATCCTCCTGACTAACTAAGTTCAATTGAACTTCCTTCTTTTAATTTAACAATTGCTTTTTTAACTTTACTAGTTTGACCAACGTATTTCCCAACTTTTTTTCTTTTAGGTCTTACGTTTATTGTATTAATACTTTCAACTTTAACATTGAATATACTTTCAATAGCTTGTTTGATTTGTACCTTATTAGCTTTTGGATCAACACTAAATGTAATAGTGTTTTTATTTTGAGCTAAATCACTACTCTTTTCAGTAACAATTGGTGACTTGATAATATCTCTAAAATTACTCATTAAACAAGCACCTCCTCAATCATTTTAACAGCATTTTCTGTAACAATTAAATGATTTGCAGCAATAATGTCATATGTGTTGATTTCATTAGCTTCTATTAATATAACATTTTTAATATTACGAGTAGCTAAAATGATATTATCATTTAATTCGTCAACAACGATTAAAATATTTCTTTCAACCTTTAAATTGTTTAATACTTCTAATGCTTCTTTAGTTTTATTTGTTTCGAAGTTAAATTTATCTAAAATAATTAATTCATTATCAATTACTTTATACGCTAAAGCTGATTTTAAAGCTAATTTTCTTTCTTTACGATTCATCTTAATAGCAAAACTTCTTGGTGTAGGTCCAAATACAACCCCACCGCCTGTCCATTGTGGAGATCTAATACTTCCTTGACGAGCACGGCCAGTACCTTTTTGTCTCCAAGGTTTTCTGCCTCCGCCTCTTACTTCTCCACGTGTTTTAGTACTTAAAGTACCTTGTCTAAGATTATTGCGTGTTAATCTAATAGCATCATATAAAACAGCATCATTTGGTTCAATTCCCCAAACTGTTTCATTTAATGTAATATCACTGACTTTTTCACCTTTGATGTTTAATACAGATAATTTTTTCATCTATATTCCTCCCTACTTAACTTCTTCTTCAGTTTCTTCTGTTGAAACTTCTTCAACAACTTCTTCAATTGTTGCTTCTTCAGTAGTTTCTTCTTCAGTTACTTCTAATTCAGCGTTTTCGTCAACCATTGGTGTTTCATCAGTTTGTTCAGTTGCTAATTCATAAGTGTTTAAACCTTCAAATTCATTAATCACATTTGGATTTTTAACTGAAGTTTTAATAACTATCAATGAATTTTTTGCTCCTGGGATATTACCTTTTACTAAAATAGCATTATTTTCAACATCTACTGATACAATTTCAAGATTTTGAACTGTAACAGTAACTGCTCCCATATGTCCTGGTAATTTTTTACCTTTAAAAACACGCATTGGTCTCATAGTACCC
>CAYPGI010000140.1:0-1960 GCA_964410275.1 uncultured Muribaculaceae bacterium
TACCAGGATTAGCTCCCAAATAGGTACGACGATGGCCTACTATTTCGGATTCATCATTCACACCACCAACAGATATTTTTACAAAATTTCTTTTTATTGCGTCAGCTATACTAAACGCTAAAGATGTTTTACCTACTCCTGGTGGACCAACTAAACATATTATTGGACTACGTAAACTGTTTGACATTTGTTTTACAGCTAAAAATTCAATTATTCGCGTTTTTACTTTATCAATGCCATAATGTGATTCATCTAATTTATTTCTGACTTCAGTTAAATTATCATTGTCTTGTGTATGTATACTCCAAGGCAAATCTAATAGCCACTCAATATAGTTTCTTACAATATTTATTTCAGGTGACATTTGTGATAAACTTTCATAACGTTTTAATTCATTTTCAAGACGATTCTTAACTTTCTCTGGGGCCTTTATTTCACTGATTTTATTTTTTAAATTTTCTATTTCATCTTCTTTTAAAGATGTATCACCTAATTCTTCTTTTATCTTTTTAATTTTTTCCCTTAATATATAATCTCTTTGATTATTATCTATTTCTTGTTTTACTTCTAAGTCTAATTTTTTTTCTATATTAAACAATTCTTTTTCCTTATAAATATCTTCCAAAATCATTCTAGAACGTTCAGTAGTACTAGTTTCATTTAAATATTCATGTAATCTTTCTAAATTAATAGGAAGATGGGGAACAACTATATCAGTTACTTTTGATAAATCATTACTATTGATTACTAGTGACAATACACTATTACTTATGTATGGAACTGCCTTAACATAACTTTCTAGTTCCCTAAATATTTTTCTTGTTAAAGCTATTTCTTCATTCGTATCTATTTCTTCTTTGGCAATAGTAGCAATAATTGCTTCTAGTACATCAGCAGTCCTATTTAAATTTAAATACTCATATACACTTACACGTGATACACCACTAATTATAATTCTAGTTTTGCCATTAGGTAATTCCATTTTGTGTTTTATTTTTGATAAAATGCCTATTTTAGGTAAATCATTTAAATCTGGATCTTCTTCAAACGGATCTTTTCCACTTACAACTAAAATGTTATTATCATGAAATAATTCTGAGACATCTATAATATTTTTATTTGATTCATTATCAAATTCTAATCTAATATCATTATTAGGTAGTAATACCATTCCTCTTAATAGTATTACTGGCAAATTTGTTTTAATCAAGGTAACACCTCCTAATAAATTTGCTTTTTATTATATTACAAAAGTCATGAAAAGTCCATAGATTTTAAACTTAATATTTTTAAAAAAAATCAATATTTTTAGAATGTATTAATAAAAAAAGTAATTTTCCCTTTTTCATAGATAGAATTTACTTTTTTAATTTTTTTCATATTATTTCTTACTCTTGTTTGCCTTAAAAGCTCCGCTTTCGGCAAATTAATCCGGGTACTAATTTTTTTCAAAAATTGTACCCTTGCGCACCTAAAGGTGCTTAGATTTCAGATGATGAGATAGTTATAACTGGGCGAACACCAAAGAGGTTGGCAATGTCATAGTAGCTGAAGAAGAAGTAACCATCGGAACAGACATTCCATACACTATAAGTACTATAAGCCGAACCAGACCAATATGATGTTGAATAAACAAAACTTGGTGCCGAATTACATGTATAATCTACAGATGAACATCCTAATAAGTCTAATTCTTCTTTTGTTATTAATGTAGCTTCTTGGATATTAGCTCCTAAGCCTTCTAATTTTGTTTTATATGAATTTACATATCCTTCTACTATACTTCCTTCATAAGCACTATAATTTGTTCCTCTTATCTCATCTGATGAAAAAGGTGTTGTTCCATTTCTAACTGTTTGTCCTCCTACATATCCTATCATTTCACTATTTTGAAGTCCTATTGCTCCATCTTCATCTCCATATGGTGTCCAAGCTGTACCATTATATGTACCACCAACAT
>CAYPGI010000141.1:0-1820 GCA_964410275.1 uncultured Muribaculaceae bacterium
TTCTTAAATTCTTCTAAGTTAGTAATAGATGTCTCAATATCCATTTTATTAGCAATAACTATTTGTGGTTTATTAAGTATTTTAGGATTAAAGTTTTCTAATTCTTTATTGATTATTTGATAATCTTCATAAGGATATCTTCCTTCAATCGCACTCATATCAACGATATGTGCGATTACTCTTGTTCTTTCAATATGTTTTAAGAATCTATCTCCTAATCCTTCACCTAGCGAAGCACCTTCAATTAAACCCGGTAAATCTGCGACTACAAATGAACGATTATCTTTTGTTTTTACAACACCTAAATTAGGATGTAATGTTGTAAAATGATAAGCTGCGATTTTAGGTTTAGAAGCCGATATCTTAGATATTAAAGTTGATTTACCAACACTTGGCATCCCAACTAATCCAACATCCGCAAGTAACTTTAATTCTATTTTTATTTTTCTTATCTCTCCAGGTTCCCCGTTTTCAGCAAAACTAGGAGCGGGATTACTACGAGTTGCAAAAGCAATATTACCTCTACCACCTCTACCACCATAAGCTACTATTACTTCATCATCTTTATTTACTAAGTCCGCTATGATTAAGTTACTATCAAAATCAGTAATAACTGTTCCTTCAGGTACTCTTATTACAATATCTTCTGCTTTAGCACCAGCTTTACCCTTACCTTCACCATTTTTTCCTTTATCACCTTTGATAACTTTTTTATATTTTAAATCAATTAAAGTATTCAAGCCTTGATCAACTTTAAATATTATACTAGCTCCACGACCACCATTACCTCCAAAAGGACCTCCCATAGGAACTCCCTTTTCTCTTCTAAAAGCCATACAACCGTTTCCACCATCTCCTGCTTGGACCTCTAATACCACTTCATCTATAAACATAATATCCCTCAGTTCTATAACTATTATATACTTTTTTGGCATAAAAAAAAAGTATAAATACTTATTTTATAAAACCATTTAAAACATATGCTGTTTCTTTAACTGTGATAAAGGCTTTAGGATCAAGTTTTTTAATTAATGAACTTAATTGATTAAACTGTTTTTTATTGATTTCCATTAATAACATATATTTCATATGTTCCTCATCTCTTCCCATAACATTTACAACTGATACAGCAAAACCTGCTTCACGAATAGTATTTACAATATCATTATCTTGTTCTTGAAGTACTACTTGAACAGATAAATTGCCTTTTATGAACCTATCAGAAATAAAACCTCCAAGAAGAGTACCTGTTGCAAAACCTAATGAATAGAAAACAGCCACCCATATACTAGTAACATCAGTAGTTAAAGCTTCCTTAACAACTAAAAACCAAATAAGAACTTCAATAAATCCAATAAGACTCGCTAAAAGAACCTTTTTTCTAACAGTCATTATCATTCTAACAGTTCCTAATGATACATCTATAATTCTAACAAAAAATATTTTTATACACAATAACACAATTGTCATTATTATTCCTCCCATATTATTTTAAAACATTAATATTATTATAATCATAATAATAACTTTTATAATATTATTATTATTTTATGTATCAACAATACTTAATATATTGTTCATAAATTGCACCTTACTTTCAATATTATTATATCAAAAATATGTATAACGTTCTATATATTTACTATTAATTTACGACTATTTTACAATCAAAAAAGAAACTTTCGTTTCTTTTAATTAACTATTATTACTAATCCATCTTTTTAAGCTATCGAGAAAATTAATAGTTTGATTGATGATGATTTAGATTTTTTTGAATCATTGTCGCTTCGCGTCAATGAAAGTGAAAAGTGAAAGCCTTG
>CAYPGI010000142.1:0-1805 GCA_964410275.1 uncultured Muribaculaceae bacterium
AATTGTCATATTTACTTTTATAGGATATAGTTTAATTGGTTTTATTGATGATTATCTTATTATTAAAAGGCATAATAACAAGGGGTTAACTGAGGGAACTAAGATGTTAATGCAAATAATCATAGCTATAATCTTTTTCTATTTATTTGTTAAAGGTGGACATGAATTACTACTATGGATTCATACTTTATGCATTAAATTAGAAATAGGTTGGCTCTATGGATTATGTATCTTATTTATTTTAGTGGCTAGTAGTAATGCAGTTAATATTACTGATGGATTAGATGGTTTAGCAGGAGGCCTTTCAGTTATAGCGGTATTTACTTTTGGATTAATTAGTTTAAATACTGGTTGGTTAGAAGGCTATAAAGATATATCCCTTTTTTGCTTTATTTTAGTTGGTTCACTATTAGGTTTCTTAATATTTAATGTTAGACCTGCTAAAGTATTTATGGGAGATACTGGCTCACTTTCTTTAGGAGCAATTTTAGGAACACTTGCTATATTAACTAGGCATGAGTTATTATTAGTTATTATTGGAATTGTTTTTGTTATCGAAACAATGACTTGTATTATTCAAATATTTTATTATAAATTAACTCATAAAAGAATATTTCCAATGACACCAATTCATCATACTTTTGAAAAAATGGGATGGAGTGAGAGCGATATCGTTAAATTCTTCTGGGTAATTGGATTACTAGGATCGATGATTGCGATTACATTTGGAGTATGGATATGAAAAAAAGTAGTTTGTTAATAATAAGTGTCATTATTATAAGTCTTTTTGGTTTAATAATGATTACCTCTGCTTCATATGTATGGGCAGAATATAAATTTGATGATCCATTTAAATATTTTAAACATCAATTATTATTTTTTATATTAGGCCTTTTTTTGATGTATATTGTAAGTAAAATAAATTATAAGTTTTATTACAGTAAAGCTAATCTATTATTATTTATTGGCCTTATTTTATTAGTTTTAGTTTTAATCCCAGGTATTGGGACAATTAGAAATGGTAGTAGAAGTTGGTTTGGACTTGGGGTTTTTGGAATACAACCTAGTGAAGCGATGAAATTAATTATTATTATTTTTGTAGCTAAATACCTTTCTAATAATCAAAACAAATTAAGTGTTATGCCAATACTACTGATCGTATTATTAACATTTGGTTTAATTATGCTTCAACCAGACTTTGGTACAGGAGTAGTATTACTGATGATTGTAGTTGGATTATTATTTATTAGTGGGGTAAAACTATCCTTTTTTGTTAAAATTGGAGTATTAGGCTTAATTGGATTAACCGGTTTAATTATTATGGCTCCATACCGTTTAAAAAGGATATTATCTTTTTTAAATCCTTGGGAAGATCCATTAGGTAGTGGATTTCAAATTATTCAGTCGTTATACGCCATAGGGCCAGGGGGGCTATTTGGCTTTGGTCTTGGTAACTCTAGACAAAAGCACTTCTATCTACCCGAACCTCAAACAGACTTTATCTTTTCTATTATCAGTGAAGAATTTGGTTTTGTTGGATGTTTAATAGTTGTTACTTTGTTTTTAATAATCATCGTAACTGGACTTAGAATAGCGCGTAAGTGCGACGACTTATTTGGTAAGTATTTAGTCTTTGGTATTATATTTTGGATTGCTTTTCAAGCAGTACTTAACTTAATGGTTGTCATAGGTTTAATTCCTGTCACAGGAGTAACCCTTCCTTTCTTAAGTTATGGAGGGTCTAGTTTATTGATATTAATGATAGGAATAGGAATAGTTATAAATGTTAATAGGTGTCAAAGGTA
>CAYPGI010000143.1:0-1697 GCA_964410275.1 uncultured Muribaculaceae bacterium
AATATTACCATATTTTGTAAAAAAATACAAATTATAATTAAAAAAAAGAGATACTAACTATCTCTTTTATCTTCATACCATTTTTTTATTGAACTTATTCCCTTTTTAGTTAACTCTTTAGCACCTTCAAATGCTTCAACAGTAATTTCCTTTACATCATTACCAAATTCACTAGTAGCATCTTTTATATTTTGATATCTTTGTTCTCCAATTTTTTCCTCTAAAAAGTCATCAGTATAAGTCAATCCTCGACTTACCTTTTCACTGATATTTTCATATAAATCCGAACTTTTATCTTTAATAACAACTTTGTAATTTGGTTTTTTAGTCTCAATGGCATTATCAATTTTTTCTAATATTTTTAGTATTTGCATCTTAGTTTCTTCTGTTAAATCATTAAAAGTTATACCATTAATTTCTTTACCATAAAAAACAAAATCGACTGTCGATATAAAAATATCATTTAATTTATCTTTAACACTTTCAAAATTATCTGAATTTACATATTCTTCTACTTTTTGATAAGAATTTTCAAAGTATTGAATCGTTTGAACTTCTGTCATAGGCTCTTCAACTGGTTCTTGGATTACAATAGGCTCATCTTTGATATTATTATCAGAACTTTGCTCTTGTCTAGCAATATTTTTATCTATAGCTAGTTTTTCCGATTTATTTGATCCTGTCACAACTACTGATACTAACAGTAACATAATTGTCACAAAAATTATTTTATATTTTGTATTCATTTTTACCTCCGATGCCTCTATTTTATAACAAAATCCATCCAAAGTCAATTGTCAACCTTTTTATGTTGACGAAGAATACTTTTTAGATTATAATCTAATATGGAAGTGATGTTATGAAGTTATTAAAATTATTGAAATCTTTAAAAGTATATTTTGAAAAAGACATGAATAAACTAATATTATTTGTTGTTCTGACTTTTTTATTATGCTTTAGAGGATTATTATTTCCATATTTATGGGGGATTGCTATCGAAGAATTAACACTTAAACACTTTAATAATTTCGTATTATATTTAGCTATGTGGGGTGGATTATCACTATTTCTTAACTTATTTATGCAACTACCGAATAACTTATTACACAATAAATTAGAATTAAACTTTATGCAAAAAGTAAGTAAAGACTTATATTCTAAAATATTGAAATTGCCTGCTGTTGCTTTTGAAGATCATGGTGTTGGTGAATTTGTTAACCGTGTTTATACTGATCCAGATAAAATTATTGAACTTTTAGGAAGATTAATTAGATTAACTGCTAGACTTATAACTGGTATTGTTATAATTGTTATTTCATTTTCAATTAGTTGGGTTTTAGCAGTCGAACTATTAGTATTCGGAATTATAACTTATGTTTTAACTGCTCATTATCGTCCGAAGATTAAGAAAACATATAAGGAAATAAAAGAAGAAAGTGATAAATATATTAAAGAAGCTAATCAATCTTTAACTGGTATTCGAGAAATAAAAGGATTAGGTATTAAAAAGACTATAGAAAAATATACCTATAGTAATATAGATACAGTATTTGAAAAACAATTAAAAATAAGAAATATTGAAACTGTGTATTATATAATTATTGAATTTATTTATAATATTATGGAATTTTTAATACTGTCAACTTGATCTTACTACCGTAACTAAAGTTCCTTTAAAAACTGGTTCTTCTACAATT
>CAYPGI010000144.1:0-1657 GCA_964410275.1 uncultured Muribaculaceae bacterium
TGAATAAATGAACAAGGAATTAGCCTTAGAAACTGCGATGTCAGTAATCAATACTAATAATCACGCTTTGTTAGGAACGTTAAGCAAGGAAGATTTTCCAAATATTAAAGCATTAACAAAAATAAAACATGAGGGAATAAAAGTATTTTATTTTATGACTAACCCAATTTCAACTAAAGTTGAACAAATTAAGCAAAATAATAAGACTTGCGTATACTTTTTTGACCCTATTCGTTATATCGGAGTTTTATTAGAAGGAAAAGCCGAAATTCAAGATGAAAGTTATATTGGGGAATTAAATATTCCAAAACCAGATGCCTTATCGTACAATGAATATTGCGCAATTATATTTACTACATATAAAGCAACTGTTTATTACAATTATGAAAAAATAACATTTGAAGTATAAAAACTATCATTGCGATAGTTTTTTAATTTAATATTTTTTTATATAAATTACTTTTTCTTAGTTTTTTCAATAAATTCATCAAATATTTTGTCAGCATTTTCATCATATTCAATCATTTTTTCGGGATGCCATTGAATGCCTAAAGCAAAATTATTCGATGGTAATTCTATCGCTTCTATTAATCCATCTTCTGAATAAGCTACAACTTTAAATAAATTGGCATTCTTGATGTGATAGTTATGTCTACTATTAACTTCAATCATATCCTTTTGAATAATTTTTCCAAGAAAACTATCCTCATCTATATTTACCTTGTGTACATATTGTTGTTCTTTTTGATCATGATTTAAACTAGTATCATTTTTGAATGTTGTATCACCTATTAAATTGCTTTTGATATTATCTATCTTTCCCATCAATTGCATTCCCATGCAAATTCCTAGTAAAGGTATATTATTATCTATAGCATAATTGCAAATAAATTCATCATATTCATACCACTTATGTCCTCCAGGCATGATTATTCCATCACACATATTAATCATTGTTATTAAATCTTCTTTTTCTTCATCTGTTAATCTAACAACATCTCTAGGTCTAAATTCTTCATACTTTATATCTTGAGGAGGTAATATAAGTAATGGTAATCCACCTTTTTTTATTACTGCTTTTCTATAATTCTCGCCTACACTTATAACTAAATCTTCATCTTTAGTTAGATCTGGTCTACCAACAATACCAATTATCGGTTTTTTAAATATATTTTTCATTTAATTCCTTTATACCATTTCTTAACATAATCTAACCTCCATATGATTAATTTTTTAAAGCTTTCTGTATAATTATATCACGTATAATGCTGATTAGTAAATGAGATAAGTTGATACTTTTCAAGTTTACTATATAATATTATCTATTCATTTTATAAAATGAATAAGTTATTTGCGATTGAGTTTAGGCAAATTATATCAGGGGTTTTATATCCATTTCTATGACGGCCTAGCTCTTTCTTTTTATTGTTCTAGTTTAAGAATGTGAGGAGTTACTTTATGTATTATCCTATATAACAAGCGTGATGAGAAAATATTGAGAACAAAGAGTCCAATCGCATGAAGGGAAGTATGCCTATGCAAACTGTTTTAGCTATTGATGTAGCTAAGGGGAAAAGTATGGTTTCTTTAATTAATTCTTGTGGTGAAATTTTAATTAAACCTTATGAAATGAATCATTCTAAAGTTAATTTTGATT
>CAYPGI010000145.1:0-605 GCA_964410275.1 uncultured Muribaculaceae bacterium
AATCTCGTTTAAATCTGTTTGGTTAATAAAATCAATGACCAAACTTTCTTTTGCACGATTCCCTGTACTAGAACGAATTATACGACGAACTTCTTCAACCAGGGTTTCTTTATCTTTTACCTTTTTATTTTTTTCAAAGTCTATTTTAGCTCTAATAATGACTTTGCCCCTGCCAGTTTCATAAGCTTCTCTAATCCCATTTTTTCCTTCAACAATAGCTCCAGTAGGAAAATCTGGTCCTTTGACAATATCTAAAATAGTATCTAAATAACAATTTGGATTATCAATTCTTTTAATAGTCGCATCGATAATTTCACTTAAATTATGTGGCGGAATATTAGTAGCATAACCTGCACTAATTCCATTAGTACCATTGACTAAAAGATTAGGAAACTTTGATGGTAATACTGTTGGTTCCCAATATGTATCAGCATAATTTGGTGACCAAATAACAGTATCTTTTTCTAAATCTCTTAATAGTTCATTACTTATACTTGTTAATTTAGCTTCAGTATAACGATAAGCAGCTGCACTATCGCCATCCATAGAACCATTGTTACCATGAACATCTATTAAAATGGTATTTTGTTTCCACCATTGACTCA
>CAYPGI010000145.1:615-1637 GCA_964410275.1 uncultured Muribaculaceae bacterium
GGTTTGATAAATAGCCGCATCTCCATGAGGATGGTATTTTCCCATTACTTCCCCTACTGTTTCTCCACATTTTTTATATTGTTTATCCCAAGTATTTTTAGATTTATACATGGCATATAATATTCTTCTTTGAACAGGTTTTAACCCATCTCTAACATCAGGGATAGCACGATCTTGGATAATTGTTTTAGCATATCTTCCAAATCTTTCTCCCATTATTTCTTCTAAAGAGTAATCATATATCTTTTTTAATACTTCCTGCATAGTCTCACCTAGATAATTATACCAAAAAAAAAGAGATTTTTAAAGCATTATCTCTTTTTTAACTCCATAAAAATAACTATGACAATAATTTAACGGAATTTAGTCTTACAAGATATTTAAAAGTATTTCTTATTTTGGAAAGATTGGTAAATAATTAAAAAAACGAACAAAATTTTCATTCTTGTTCATTTCTACAAAATCTTTTATCAATAAGAATTATTCTCATCAATGCTATTCAAAAAGATCCTTATTTTTTAAATTTGGAGACATTCGAAAGGCGTTTAAACACCTTTCGAATGTCATTCTCCTTGTTTTTCCTAATTTTTGTTTTTATTATTATTAATCTATTTAAGATATTTTTTTGAATCATTGTCGCTTCGCGTCAATGAAAGTGAAAAGTGAAAGCCTTCGCCATTAATGGCTCGGCGATTTATTGTCCCAAGAGACAGCGAACTGAGCTCCCGTGAGCCTGCGAACCGTTGCCGCGATCAACGTCCGCATTACCGGAAAACAGATAGCGAAACCAAGCAAGAGAACCAGAGATGGAAGAAGCCCACCAAACGCCATACGAACCAACACTGTAGAGAGAACCACCAGTAAAACGGTAGCCGGCAGGTTTAGCATTAAATCCTACTGTATTAGTTCCGTCCCAAGTAGGAGTTATAGCTTTTAATTTAGTTCCTGGTGTTGTTCCTACAAAATCAATTAATGTTGTCCATTCTGCATCAGTTGGTATATACCATCCACTTGGGCATAGC
>CAYPGI010000146.1:0-1625 GCA_964410275.1 uncultured Muribaculaceae bacterium
GTTCTAGTTTATTTTGAAGAGTTTTATGAAAGTTTTGATCGAATGAAAGCTAGAAAGTTATTAAAAGATCTCAATTTAGATAAAGAACAAGTAATCTCTGAAATGAGTAAAGGAATGCAAGAGAAACTTCAATTAATATTAGTTATGAGTAGAGTAGCGGATTTATATATTTTGGATGAACCATTAGGTGGAGTTGATCCAGCAACAAGAGAATATATTCTAGATACGATAATATCTAATTTTGAAAAAGGATCTAGTGTAATTATTGCAACTCATCTTATAAGTGATATTGAAAAAATATTAGATGATGTTATATTTATCAATGATGGTGAAATTATTTTAAATAGTGACGCTGATGAATTAAGAACAAAAGAAAAAGGATCAATTGATGAAATTTTTAGAAAAATGTTTAAATGTTAAAAAAAGAGATTAAATCTCTTTTTTAAATAAATTATAGGATAATTGTTTCGATAACTGCAGCCGTAATTAATGAAATTAGTGCAATAGTAACAATTAATATTTCTGATTTGTTAAATTTTATATCTTTCATCTTTTTTATTGAAACCCATTTTGTGGCTGGGAATGTATCTGAAACATATAAGGACTTAGTAAGGCTAACTGAACATATTAAAATATATGATGTAACTTCCCATAATCCAACTCTTAAGTACTGTAAATTGGCTTGATATACATTTGTAAACGGAAATTCAAAACCATTAGTACCAGCTACCCACCCAATAGTAATTAGTTGTATTAATAGTATTAATAATCCAGGAGTCACAGTGCCAAAACGAACAAAAATGTTTCCAATAAATATAAGTAAACAAATAATAGTATTACTAATAATAATATAACTAAAAAGTGATATATTACTTTCTGATGCTGGTAAAACATCTTTAACATTTACCCAAGCATCTTTATTTAAAAAGTATCCTATTAGAAATACTAACCATAAAATTGCTTGTGCAGTAACCCACATAATAATTGTTCTTTTGTAAACATTACAATTTAATAGTTTTGTTAATAGTTTCATCATTATACTCCTTCCTATTTTTGGTAATTTGATTATATCATATTGTTTACATATTCATCAATTAATTAACATAAGGTTAAATTAAAAAGTAAATGCCCGCAGTAGAAATATTATCAAATTAAGAAAGAAAATGCCCGATATAAAGGGTATTTTTAGTATAAAATTTTGAAAAAATCAAAAATTATGATAGAATATCACTTATAAAGCAAAAAACAATATATATTAAATCATGACAAAAACGACAAAAGTGACTGAAAATTTAATTTTTCAAAACTAAATGCCCGTTTGTCTTGTTTCAATATATAAGTGATTTGGTTGCTTTTAGCTAATTAATTGTGGGACTAACTAGCTTTTTTTAATAATCTAGATGATCTAAGAATGTCATCTGGATTTATTTTTTTAATACCTATTTTTTCAAGAGTTTCTGTTCCAATCATTTTTAAAGTAAGTTCATAAGGAGTCTTGTTACCTAAAGAAATTCTTGGAATAGAATTGATATGACACATAAGTAAATTACAGTCATTCTGAGTTAAAACCTCAAATGAAGTACCTTTAGGTAAAACTTCTCTAATAAATTCATGATTCTTTTCAA
>CAYPGI010000147.1:0-1617 GCA_964410275.1 uncultured Muribaculaceae bacterium
ATTATCTAATGATAATCCAAAGTGTCCAATATTATTGACGTCATACACAGCTTTTTGCATGCATCTTAATAATAGGTTTGAATAAATTTCATAATCGGGATCTTCTTTTAAAGATTCAATTATTTGCCTAATTGCTTTAGGATGCATACTCTTTGGCAATTTTACTACTTTCTCACTCATCAGTTTAACAAACTTAACGAAGTCTGTTAGTTTATCCTCGTTTGGTTCACCATGTACTCTATAAACAAAAGGCAAATCCATATAACTAATATGAGTTGCGACTGTTACATTAGCTTCAATCATAAAGTCTTCGATTATTTTTTCCGATTCTAATCTTTCTTTATTTATAATATCAATTGCTTTTCCATATTTATCTACAATTACTTTCATTTCAGTAGTATTAAAATCAATACTGCCATTTTTTTCGCGTTTTCTTCTTAGAATATCAGATAGTTGTTTCATTACTTTTAAGTCGTTAATAAATGGTTCATATGTTCCATCTATATTCTTATCTTCTAAAACATCATTTACTTTTTTATAAGTCATTCGCTTTTTAGAATTAATAACAGAATTAAAAATATCATAATTTATTAGATTACCTTTTCTGTCTATTTCCATTAAACAAGTTTTAGTAAGTCGATCTACTCCCTCATTTAAAGAACATATTCCATTGGATAACTTATGAGGCAACATCGGAATAACACGGTCCGCTAAATAGCAACTGGTTCCTCTTTTATATGCTTCTTTGTCAAGTGTACTACCTTTTCTTACATAATGATTGACATCTGCTATATGGACTCCTAATAAGTAATTTCCATTAGGTAATATTTCAATTGATATAGCGTCATCTAAGTCTTTAGCGTCATCACCATCAATAGAAAAAATAGTTTGATTTCTTAAGTCTCTTCTACCAATATAATCTTTTTCTAAGACAGTGTCTTCGATATTTTCAACTTCCTCCATTACCTTATCAGGAAACTCTATATCAATATTGAATACAATTGCTTTACTAATAACATCAATTCCAGGATCATTGACATGACCAAATACTTTAATAACTTGCCCACTATAAACATTTTCTTTTATTAATTTACCCACTTTAACAGTAACTTTGTGTCCATCTACTAAAGATATTTTTTTATCGTTTAAAGCTAATAAAATATTTTTCTTTTTAAAGTCATCTAATTTTATATATTGCTCATTATTATAAGTAATAACTTGTCCTACTTCATAATCTTTATCATGAGATAAAACCTTTAATACTTTCCCTTCTTTTTTTCTTTCATCAATTACTTCAATAATAACATTATCGCCATCAATAGCGTTCTTTAAATTTCCCTTTTTAATATAAACGTCATCACGACCAAGAACTTTTACAAATCCCGCTCCACTACTAATAATACTTACTTTACCAAAGATATTGTCAGTAAATGTATATTTACCCTTTTTAGTAAGTCTTACTCTTAATTCTTTTTCCAGTTCTACTAATGCTTCACAAATTTCTTTTAAACCAATATTAGTTTTCTTTGAAATATCAATTGCTTCCATAGGTTTTTGTTCTTCGTTTAAAGCATTAATTATTTTGATTTTTACTTCTTCTTTCATAGTAGTTTCCTC
>CAYPGI010000148.1:0-1564 GCA_964410275.1 uncultured Muribaculaceae bacterium
TGTAGATTAAAATTGAAAGTGCACAATATATGTGCATTAAGTTTTGTAATCGACTATAATATCTTTCAAGCAATTTATTTGTCACTAAAGGAGGGGAAATTATGGCAAATAATTATTGTCACCTTTCATATGAAGAAAGAGTTAATTTAGAATATGGATTAAATAATAATAAAAGTGTTAATCAAATCTCTAAAGAATTAAATAGATGCCATTCTACCTTATTAAGGGAAATTGATAGAAACAAAGTTTATTCAAAACCAAATAATTGGGGTACAAATAAGAAATACGAAAACCCTAATTATAATTTTCATTGTGAAAAACTTACTAAACCACCTCATGTTTGTAATGGTTGTAAATCTAGAAGCGGATGTAGAAAAGAAAGATATACTTATTATGCTAAAAAAGCTAATAACTCTTATAAGGAATTAATAAGTGAATGCAGAAAAGGTATAAATTTAACTGAAGAAGAAGTTTACAATATCAATAATACTATTACTCCTCTTATAAAAAAGGGACAAACAGTTAATCATTTATATATCAATCATCCTGATATTTTAAATTTTTCTAAAGTTTCTTTTTATAATTATGTTAATGATGGAGTTTTTGAATTTAATCCATTAGATTTGCCACGTATGGTTAAATACAAGAAAAGAAAAAATAATAAACGCAGAACGAGAAAAGAACGTGAAATTAGAGTTGGTAGAACTTATTATGATTTTGTTGATTATACTTCTAAAAATCCTAATTTAAATATCGTTGAAATGGATACTGTTGAAGGTTTAAAATCTGATTCAAAATGCTTATTAACTTTATTTTGGAGAAAATCTAATTTTATGCTTATCTTTTTGCTTGAAAGTAAAACGATTGAAGAAGTTACAATGGTATTTGAATATCTTCAACAAACTTTATGCGAGGATGATTATAAAAAGTTGTTTCAAATCATACTAACCGATAATGGTTCTGAATTTTTTGATCCATTAAATATTGAATGTCATCATAAAACTGGTGAGTTATTATCAAAATTATTTTATTGTGATCCTTCTGCTTCATGGCAAAAAGGAGGAATTGAAAAAAATCACGAATTTATTAGATATGTTTTACCTAAAAAAACATCTTTTAAAAATTTAACACAAAATGATTGTGATATATTATCTAATAATATAAATAGTCTTTGTAGAAATTCATTAAATAATAAATCTCCGTTTGAAGCAATGACTTTTTTATGTGATGAAAAGGTTTTAAATTCTTTAAATAAATATTATATCGAACCTGATAAAGTTCAATTAAATCCAAAATTATTAAAATAAAAAGATATTTATAATTATTACTTTATAAATATCTTATGACAAATAAATTGCCAAAACCAAATAATATTATATCAAACAGATTGTGCACTTTCTTTTTAAAACCGATGCAAATCTGTCTTTTTGTCATGAAGCAATACTCCTTTGACTAGTAATAATATACCATATTTTTTGTTTTTTTCAACAAAAACAGTTAAAAATAGTGCATTTTCTATTGAAAACACACTATTTACCTTGTTTATCACAAAAATGTGCACTTT
>CAYPGI010000149.1:0-1550 GCA_964410275.1 uncultured Muribaculaceae bacterium
TGGTTTAAAGCTCTTGACTTGTTTAATAACTTTACCTAAATCATTAAAATTATCTAAACTGATTATATAACCAGCATCAGAAAAGTTCTTTATTATTTGTAATTGATGGTCATTAGCAACTTCTCCATATTTTTCAAGACGGGCTGCGGCTATAATCTTCTTATTGTTTTGCAAGCCTGTAGTAATAGAACCTACCCCACCATGGGTAATTAATAAATCACATTCACTCATCAACTTATTAAATTCTTCAATTGGAATTAAATCAAATATTTCCATATCTTTTGATTCAAATTTGGTGTGACCTATTTGTACAACAACTTTATCTTTGATATTTCCTTTATCAATTTGCTTTTGGATTGCTTCCATTAAACGATTAAATTGATATTCACCTGTACCTAATGTAACTAATATCATTAATATATCCACCCCCCATAAGTAGCTTTAGGATATAATTTTAGCATCTCTTCCCATTGTACGATAAATAAGTCCGCAATAGGATAAACTATTTTGCCAGATAATGTCTTAGTATCTTGATTAGCAAATGTTTCAATAAAGATTATTTTAGATCCAAATAACTTTCCAATATAACACATCGGAACAGCAGTATGAGTCCCAGTTGTTATTATATAATTTGGTTTAATTTTAATATATAAGAATAAACTCTTTATAATATTATAACTAAATTTAAAAAGATAGATAAACAGATGACTTTTAGAACCATATACTAAATAGTTTACCTTTTCAGGATATGTCTTAATTAAATTCTTAGTAGAATCTGTTTTTTCTGTTATTAGATGGTAATCATAATCTTTAAACATTGGTTTTAATTGTAATAACTCAGAAAGATGACCACCAGTACTAGAAATAAAGAGTATTTTTTTACTATCTTTGTATTCGGGCTTACTAATAAGTAAAACCATAGAAATAGCCAAGTAAATAGCGACTGAAGGCGCTCCTAAGACATGACCAGCAATAAAAGCAACTATCATTGTGATAAAAACAGAATACCAATAGATAAGACGATCTATTTTCATAATCATTTTGTTATTTAAATATTTAAATAACATATAAAATGTATAAATAAATGGTAAAAGTAATAAGATAAAACCTAAATAACCAAATCTAAATAAGATATCATATATATCCATTTCAATTAATTTAATAATTTTTATGTTATTAATTTCAGAACGATTAGTAAATCCTACTCCAAACAATTGATCATCAAAATCAGCAGCTTCAAATATTTTTGCTATATCTACTAAATAATCATCGCGATTACTCAAAATAACTGCTGTTGTATCATTGTTAGTTACTTCTATACTTTTTTCTATATTTTTGAAAGCAGGCATATAAACCATCCAAGAAATGACAAATAGTAATAGAATTGAACTAATTACAATCAATTTTTTATATTTTTTTTGATAGTTTAATACAGAATAAGCAATTATTGAAAGTAGTGCTAAAATAAGTCCTAACAACGATGTTTTTGTACCAATAAATATCATTACAAATGTAGTCGGTATCAAAATTAATCCTGACTTATAAGTGTT
>CAYPGI010000150.1:0-332 GCA_964410275.1 uncultured Muribaculaceae bacterium
ATTTTTAAAATCGACTGTTCTTCCCTGACTATCAGTAATCCTACCATCGTCTAGTATTTGAAGTAAAATATTGAAGACATCTCTATGAGCTTTTTCTATTTCATCAAACAGAACAATACTATATGGATTACGACGAACTGCTTCAGTTAATTGTCCTCCTTCATCATAACCGACATATCCAGGAGGAGCTCCAATCAATCTTGATACTGAGAAACTCTCCATATATTCACTCATATCAATTCTAATCATATGCTTTTCATCATCAAATAGTTCATATGCCAAAGTACGTGCTACTTCTGTTTTGCCTACTCCAGTAGGTCCTAAAAAGATAA
>CAYPGI010000150.1:342-1122 GCA_964410275.1 uncultured Muribaculaceae bacterium
TTAGGATTTTTTATTCCTGCTCGAGCTCTAATTATAGCATCACTTACTAATTTCAACGCTTTATCTTGACCTTTTACACGATTTTTCATATTATGTTCAAGATTTAATAATTTTTCCTTTTCACTACCTACTAATTTATAAATTGGAATATTAGTCCATTTAGAAATGATGTTAGCTATTGATTCGTCATCAATAGTATCACTAAGAATTTTAGATTTATCACTTAATCTTAACTCTTCTAATTCTTTATTTAGTTTAGGTATAACTCCATGTCTTAATTTGGCCGCAGTTTCTAAATCATATTTATTTTCAGCTTGCTCTAATTGGAAATGAGAATTTTCTATTTCTTCTTTTTTCTTATTAATTTTTACATTAATTGTTTTTTCTTCTTCCCAAGAAGTACGTAACTCAACTTCCTTTTTCTTTAAAAGTTCTATCTTGTCTTTTATTTCAATAACTCTTTTTTTAGATATTTCATCTGTATCTTTCTTTAAAGCTTCTTTTTCTATTTCAAGTTGCATAATATCACGAGTTAATTTATCAAGCGGAACAGGAATAGAATCCATTTGAACTTTTATTGTTGCACACGCTTCATCTAAAAGGTCAATAGCTTTATCCGGTAAAAATCGATCAGTTATATAACGATTAGATAATGTAGATGCCGCAATTAAAGCGTTATCTTTAATATTAACACCATGGTATACTTCAAATCTTTGCTTTAATCCCCTTAAAATAGTAATAGTATCCATTACTGTCGGTTCAGTAACTAATACCTTTTGA
>CAYPGI010000150.1:1132-1502 GCA_964410275.1 uncultured Muribaculaceae bacterium
TTTCTAACGCTCCATCTTTTTCAATGTATTTACGATATTCATTTAAAGTAGTAGCCCCTATACAATGAATTTCACCACGCGCTAACATCGGTTTTAACATATTGCCAGCATCCATAGCCCCTTCTAAAGCACCAGCTCCAACAATCATATGAATTTCATCAATAAACATTATTATTTTTCCGTTAGATTCTTTTATTTCTTTTAGTACCGCTTTTAATCTTTCTTCAAATTCACCACGATATTTGGCACCCGCAATTAAAGCACCTAAATCTAATTCCCAAATTGTTTTATCTTTCAAACTATTTGGCACATCGCCTTTTACAATACGAAGCGCTAAACCTTCGACAATAGCTGTTTTGCCAACCCCTGG